>JAYTBL010000048.1:0-2212 GCA_043736975.1 Polyangiaceae bacterium | reverse complement strand
CCCGGCGCGAGCGGCGCGGTCCAGCCGTTCGTCGTGTCGACGCCGTCTGGGTCACCCTCGGTTCGTCCGGTCTTCTCTTCCGCGAACACGCCGGCCGTCGCGTACCAAGCGACCGCCATGCCTTCGCGTCGCTCCTCGATGGTCTTGGTGTCGGCATTTGCAGAGAGGTAGGTCTCGGCGCCGGTGCAGGCCCGGGGGTTCGTGCGACAGTCCTCTGCGCAGCTGCTCTGGTTCTCGCCCGCCGTGCAGAGCCCATCTCCGCAGACCGGCTGGCGAGGACATGCGGCCCAGAGCGCGCGCAGGTCGACACGCGCACCGGCCCGCACCGTCGCGCCTGGGCGCTCGGTTCCTGGGGTGATCGCTCGCGCACCATCACCCGTCCCCAGGTCCAGCCGATCGATGACGGGATTCTCGTTGGGCCGGTAGCCCCTCGTGTAGCGCGCCACCTCGGCGCTCGGGAGCCCTACGATGCCGCAGGTGAGTCGCACCGAGGCGAGCACCACGCCCGCTTCGCTGCCCACCACGACCGGCTGGTGGTAGCCGCCGGACAGATCGGAGTCGACCGGACGCGCCGACACGCCTCCCGGCTCCGCCGCCGCGGTGAGCGGTCCGAACCGCTGGCAGGCGTCGGCTGGAACCGCGCCGGAGACGCCCGTCCCGCGGCCGATGCGCAGCACGGTCTCACCGCCGGAGCCGAAGCGATCGATGCACTCCTGCGCGATCGGCCCCAGCTCGGTGAGCGGCTTGCGCGCCAGGCACATCGCCCACTCCGGTTCCTCGCGCAGCGCGGACTCACGCGAAGGCCCCACGACCAGCGCCGACAGCTGCACCACCGTCCCCGCCCTCGCCTCCGCAGGCACCGAACGAACCGCGACGATTCGCGGCGCCCGGATCACCGACTGGTCGTCGGCGAACTCGGGAACGCAGGCCGCGAGGCCGCCCAGCAGGGCTGCCGTGGCGGTGAAGGCGCGGGCCCGGAACGATCGGTGGGACATCAGAAGTTCCACCGCGCGCCGGCGATCGGCAGAATGGGCAGGCCGAGAATGTATCGCCGCTGCGAATAGTCAGGCGAATAGGCTATTTCTTCGGGATTGCTGCGATTGAGCACATTCTGTACATCGAGGTAGATCTCGAGCTCCGACTGACTCAGCATGAATCGCTTGGCGGCGCGCAGGTCGAACTGGAGGAAGTACGGAATACGATTGGTGTTGTAGGCTCCAAGCGTCGGCTCGTAGCGGCTTCGTTGCACGTCGAAATAGACATACTGGAGCGGTGTCCGCGGGAATCCGGAGGCCACGCGCGCGCGCATGCCCACCTCGAATCCACGCCCCAGATCGTAAGCGCCGAGCGCGGTGAGCACGTGCGTCTGGTCATAGTCGAAGAGGCGCCAGCGGCCTTCCGGCCCGTCCTTCCGCTCGCTGCGCAGGATCGTGTAGGCGACCCATCCGAAGAAGCGACCTTCCTTCTTCTCGCGCCGGAGCAGGAACTGCACGCCGAGGGAGCGTCCCTCCCCCTCCTGGAGCAGCGCCTCGCTGGTGCGCGGGGTCTGCGAAGGATTTCGGTTCGCGAGCTCCTCCGACGAGGTGCGGAACGCGTTCGTCTCGATGGACAGGTTGCGCGCGACGCGCAGCTCCGCGCCGGCCACGTAGTGGGTACCGCGCGAGGTCCCGAGCCCCGGGTTGCCGAAGATGGCGGAGAGGTCGTCGGGCAGCGGCGGTTGTCGATAGAGGCCCAGCGCGGCCTTGTAGGTGAGCCGGGTGATCGGCGCGTAGCGCACGGCCAGGCGGGGCTGAACGGAGATGTCCTGGCGATAGAGGCCGAGATCGGGAGCGCTCGGATCGTTGGGCTTGCGCCGGTTGATGCTGGCGAAGAAGGGCTCGAAGCGGAGCCCCGGCGTGAGGTGCAGCCGCTCGTCGAAGAGACTCCAGTCGAGCTCCGTGTAGGGCGCCGCGCTGGCAATCACGGTCTTCCACCGGTCGGAGTTCACCTGATCGGCCGGAGCGCGCCCGAAGACGTAGGCATCGCCCTCGCGCGGCGGCGAGGTGATGGATCCTCTCCGCGACGTCTCGCTCTGCACCAGCTCGAAGTCGAAGCCGAAGCGCGCCGTCCAGCTCCGGGACAGGCGGCCGCGCCACTCGGCGCGAAAACCGACGAGGTTCGATTCGCTCTGAGCGCTGGTCGGCACACCTCCGAAGTCTCCGAAGCGCCCGCC
>JAYTBL010000047.1:0-13016 GCA_043736975.1 Polyangiaceae bacterium | reverse complement strand
CCGGTCGCCTCGGCGCTCTCCTTCGGCGCGCACGCGAAGTAGAGGTCGTAGAGGCAGTCGATGAAGTCCTGCCGCGGCAGCTGGTGGATGTTCTTCTGGAACGGAAAATCGATGATCTGTCGCTGGAAGTCGATGAACGACTTCTTGTCGATCGTGCGGACGTCTTGCCCGGCCATGCGGTCGCGCAGCCAGGCCTCGATCTCGGGATGTTTGAAGTGAAAGAAGTGGCCCGAGTAGTCCCAGACGAAGCCCGCCTTCTTGACGGTCTTGCAGTAGCCACCGATCTCGGAGTCGGCGTCGAGCACGAGGTAGTCGTCGTCGCCGCGCTCGGCGAGCGCAGCGGCTGTCGCGAGCCCGGTGATGCCGGCCCCGATGATGAGTGTTCGCACCTTCTCCATCGCCGCGAACAGTAACAGAGCTTCGGGCTCGCAGCCCGTGCCGTGCAGTGGGAGGATAGGGACGTGACCGAGCCGCGTGACCTCACCCAGATGGCTGCGCACATCGAAGCTCTCGAGCGCGAGAACGCTCGCCTGCGACGCGGAATCTTCGAGCCGAGCTCCGAGCATGTGGTGCGCGTGCCGGAGTCCGCGCAGCCGCTCTTCGCCCAGGCGGAGGTCGCCATGCGCAAGCTCTTCGAGCAGATCGACATTGATCCGGCGCGAGCCATGATCGCGATCGGCGAAGAGCGCTATCTGCTCATCCGTGCGTCCGCGTTTGCGATCGACTTCCTCGATACGCTCGTCGAGCTCTATTCGGACCGCGGCGAGCGGGAAGCGCTGGCCATCGCGCGGAGCTTTCTCTTCGACATCGCGCACACCATCGGCCTCCACGACGCGCGCGTCATCCACGAGAAGCTCGGCAACAGCCAGGACGCGGTCGAGAAGCTGAGCGGCGGTCCAGTGCATTTTGCGTATACCGGCTGGAGCCTCGTCGAGATCCACGAGAGCAGTCGGCCCGTGCCCGACGAGAACTTTTGCCTCGTCTACGAGCACCGCTATTCGTTCGAGGCCGCGAGCTTCATTCGCGCCGGTCGCGTGTCGGAAGGCCCCGTGTGCATCATGGGAGCGGGCTATTCGTCAGGCTGGTGCGAGGCGAGCTTCGGTGTGCCGCTCACCGCCGTCGAGGTGAAGTGCAAGGCGCGGGGCGACGAGGCGTGCATCTTCGTGATGGCACCGCCCGAGAAGATCGCCGAGCGCATCGCAGAGCACTTCGGAACCATCCATCACGAGCTCGAGGCCCGCGGCTTCGACATTCCCACCTATTTCGAGCGCAAGCGCGCCGAAGAAGAGGTGCGCCACTCGCTCATGCGCCTCAAGGAGGCGCAGGAGGAGCTCGTTCGCAAGGAGCGGCTCGCCACGGTCGGTCTCCTGGTCTCGGGTGTCGCTCACGAGGTGAACACGCCGCTCGGCGTGGCGGTCACCGCCACCGGCGTCGTCACCGAGGAGCTCACCAAGCTACGCGCCAAGTTCGACGGCGGTGAGCTCACGAAAGGCGATCTGCGCGCCTTCTTCGAACGCGCCACCCAGGCCGAGGAGATGGTGCGCACCAACCTCGACCGTGCGGCGGCGGAGATCATGAAGTTCAAGCGCGTCTCGGTCGATCACACGACCGAAGAGAAGCGCCGCATCGACGTCGTCGCGTACATCCGCGAGACGCTCGACAGCCTCCGCCCCCTCGCGCGCAAGGCCTCGCTCGAGATCTCGGTCACGAGCGAAGGCGATCTCGAGTGCGTCACCTATCCCGGTGCCATCGCCCAGATCGTCACCAACTTCGTCACCAACAGCGTGATGCACGGGGCCCGCGAGGACGGCACCATGTTGAAGGTCGAGGTCCACGTCACCCGCCGCAACGACGACGTGACCATCGCCTACCGCGACTACGGCCGCGGCATGCCCGACCACGTCCGCGCGAAGGCCTTCCAGCCGTTCTTCACCACGCAGCGCGGCGCCGGCGGCAGCGGGCTCGGCTTGCATATCGTGCAGTCGCTCGTGGCCGACGTGTTGCACGGCCGCATCTTTCTCGACAGCACACCGGGCGAAGGCACGCGCTTCGTCGTGAACTTCCCCGTGACGACGTCGCTTACCGGCGCGTGATGCCGAAGCTCTTGAGCTGGTACGAGAGGGTGGACGGCTTCACGCCGAGCAGATCGGCAGCGCCGCCGGGGCCGGCCACCTTGCCCTCGGCCTTGTCGAGCACGGCGAGCAGGTTGATGCGTTCGAGATCGCGCAGCTCGTCTGCGGTGTAGAAGCCACGCGGCGGGGTGACCGTGGGCTGCGCGATGTCGAGGGCCATGGAAGAACGTGATGGAGGCGCCAGCGCCTCTTCGGCTTCCACCTCCGGGAGCACCGCGTCGAGGCGAAGGATGCCGTCGACCGAGAGAATGGCCGCGCGCTCGACGACGTTCTCGAGCTCGCGAACGTTGCCGGGCCACGGATACGCCTCGATGGCGCTCGCGTTCTCGGGCGTGAGGGGAATGAAGCGGCGCCCGAGCTTCTGGAGCGCCTTCGCGAGGAAGTGCTCGAAGAGGGGGACGATGTCGGAGCGCCGCTCGCGCAGCGGCGGGATGAGGACGGGAAAGACGCTGAGCCGGTAGTAGAGGTCCGCGCGAAACGTCCCCGCCTCGACACATGCCTTGAGATCGCGGTTCGTCGCGGCGACCAGGCGAACGTCGACCCGCTGGGCCTTCGTGTCGCCCACGCGCTCCACCTCGCGCTCCTGGAGGACGCGGAGCAGCTTGCTCTGCAGCTCGATCGGGATCTCGCCCACCTCGTCGAGGAAGAGCGTGCCGCCCGAGGCGGCCTCGAGCAGACCGACCTTGGCGCGATCGGCGCCGGTGAAGGCGCCCTTCTCGTAACCGAAGAGCTCAGCTTCGGCGAGCGAGTCGGCGATCGCGGCGCAGTTGACGCAGATGAACGGGCCGCGTGCGCGCGGGCTCGCCTGATGGATCGTCTCGACCACGACCTCCTTGCCCGAGCCCGTCTCGCCGATCACCAGCACGCTGGTGATCATGGTCGCCACGCGGCGCGCGAGCGTGAAGACGTTGCGCATCGAAGGATCCGCGACGACCAGCCGCTCCGAGAAGTCCGCGTTGGCTTCTGCTCTTCGCTGCCCGAGGGCGATCACGGCGATGGTCGCCGGTCCCACCTGGACCTGTTCGCCGAGGCCGATCGAGGTCGGTCCCTTGATCGGCGATCCGCGGAGCTTCGTGCCATTCCGGCTCCCGAGGTCGTTCACGGTGACCGTGTCGGCGCTGGACGCGAAGGTCGCGTGCCGCTTCGAGACCGACGGCGCATCGACGCGCACCCGACAGTCCACGCCGCGCCCGATCACGATCGTCTCTCCGTCGACGAGCGGCACGATCCGCTCCTCGCCACCGGCCACGCTCACGACGAGCACCAGTCGCGGGCCGACCTCCGGCGCGCCTCCCGCGACGTCTCCTTCGGTCTCGTCGTCGAAGGAGCGCGGCGCAGTCATCGACGGAATGATGCCTGCGTTCGCGCTAACGTACCACCTCTTACGAAATCCGGCGTCAGCCTCCCAGCAGCTGCCCGAACACTCACTGCACGTCGACCAGCACCCTCGCGGCGACGCTGCGGTTGCCGGCGTCGTCGCGCGCCACCGCGCGGATCTCGGTGGGTCCCGGTGGGAGCGTGCTCGTGTCGATCGCGATCTCCGCGGTCGGACCGTTCAGCTCCCCGATGGGCGCGCCGCCGACGAAGAGCTCGATGGTGGGCGGCGTCGGGTTGTCACGGTCGGAGGCGGTCAGGCGCACCTTGAGGCGCTCGCCGCTGGCGATGATCGCGCCCGCTGCAGGCTCGGCGATCGCCACCTCCGGCGCGGTGCCGTCGATGCGGATCGCGATCTCCTTCTGCGTGACGTTCCCCGCCGCGTCGCGCGCGATGATCACCGCGGTGCCGGACCCGACCCTCAGCTCCTTCGCGGAGAACCCGATGCGCGTGGTGTCCCACTCCTTGCCGACGGTGCTCGGGTAGGCGCGCGGGAGCTCGCTCTTCAGCGTGGTCCCGCGGAAGGTCAGCTCGACGGTGCCGAGCACCCATGCGTCCCGCGCCCACACCCCGATCTCGCCGTCGAAGCCCTCCCCGGTGGGGCTGGCGACGACGCGGTCGACCGCGATCTCGGGCGGCGTGAGGTCGACCAGGAACCGCTTCACGGTGCGCTCCGCGCAGGCCTGCGAGGCGTCGCAGCACACGACGTGGAGCGTACCGATCCCTTCCCCGAGCTCCTCGCCGCGGAAGGAGACAGCGCCCTCCTTCCCCACGACGGTGCGTAGCGCGCTCTCCTCGAAGCTCGCGGTCACGCTGCTGAGCGCGCTCTCGTCGGTGCAGCGCGCCAGGACCGTTCCCTTCGGTCCGAGCGGCGGAAAGTCGGGGATGGAGAGCTCAGCGAGATGCGGCGGAATCACCGGCGGGGGCGGGGGCGGCGGCTTGTCGTCGTCCGCCGCGCAGCCGAGCGGCGAGAGGAGCGCGAGGAGCAGAGTAGCCGCGGCGCGGGTCAGGAGGCGCGCGCTCACGGCGACACCTCGAGCGAGAGCGCCGGCGCAGGCACGGCAGCGCCCTCGGGACCGGTGGTATAGACGCGGATGATGCCGTCGGCGTCGGCCACGAAGACGCGCCCGTTGGCGAAGGCGACGCCCGCGGCGGCGCCAGTGAACGACTCGAGCGAGACGACCTTCGGCGCTGCGCCTTCGAGGCTGACGCTCACGAGGTAGCTGCGATAGAGGCTGCGATCGAGCCCGACCAGGTAGACGTGCGAGCCGTCGCTGGCGGCCGCGGCGTAGGTGATGGGGAAGAGCGGCGTCTTCTTCGGGCCGCCGGGGCCGTGGAGCACGAGCCCGACGCTCGGACCGACGCCGGCGATCTCCACCATGCCCTGCGCGCTCGGCACGAAGAGCCGCCGGGGCAGCCTCGTTCGCCATAGCGAGGCATCGAGGATGTCGTCGTCGTCGAAGACCCCGTGCGGATCGAGCGGCCCGGAGAGCGCGTTCTCGGCGGTCGGCCATTCGGGGGCGGCGTAGGTGACGCTCGAGGCGTCGAGCGCGATCGACAGCGGTAGCCGCGCGGGCCTGGTGAGCTGATGCGTGCTCTTCGTGCCAGTGGCGACGTCGAGGACGTCGAGCTGCGTGCGGGTGGCGATGGCCACCTTCGTTCCCCGCGTCGACAGCGCGATCGGCACGCCGCCGCCGAGCGGTGACGATCCGCCTTCCACGCGCACGGTAGCGGCGTCCATCGCGACCCAGCGTCCGTCGTCGAGGAGCGCGACGCCGGTGCTCGCCTTGAGGAGCGCGTCGTCGGGGCTGGGCGAGCGCGCGAGCTTGCCCGCGGCGTCGGTCCGGAACACGCCGCCCTTCGGTCCGACCGCCACGATCCGGTCGCCCATGGCCGCGATGCCGAGCAGCGCGCGTGGCTCGTCCCAGCGATCGAGCAGCGTGAGCGCGCTCGTGGCCTCACGCACGTCGACGGCGCGCGTCCCGATGCGCCGCGCGTCGCCGAACGCGTAGAGGCGATCGCCGACCGGCAGCACCTGGACGGGATCCTTGCGCGGCGGTGGCGGCGCCCAGAGCTGCTCCCAGGGAACGACCTCCCACGGCGGCTTGGTCTCGCACGACGGCGCAACGGCCTCCGGGGTCGCGACCACCATGCTCGTCGGACAGGCCGCGGCGGGGTTCTTCGCGTCGAGCGGGAGCACGCCCCATTCGCCGCCCGCGACGAAGATCGAGGACGCGTTGGCGCGCACGCCGCTCGCGTAGAACGACTCGTCGTCGAGCTTCGTGCAGTTGCCGATCAGGCGCGGGCTGGTGGGCGCGGAGACGTCGATCGCGACCGCCCCGTAACGCCCCGCCGCGACGAACGCGACGTCGCCGACCAGCGTGACCTTCTTCGCGGGAGCGACGAGGCGCTGCCCGACCACCGCCTTCGGGACCCAGGTCTGCGCGACCACGCCGCCGGTCGCGAGGTCGACCACCCGGAACGTGGAGCAGGAAGCGACGAAGGCGTAGCCGCCGCGCGTGGTCACGCTCGCGCTGAAGCCGCTGAGCGGCCACGCGTGCTTCAGCATCGGCGTGGCGCTCGCGAGATCGATCTCGGCGAGCCCGGCGCCGCCCATCGCCACGAACGCCTTGTCACCCACCACCTGCACGTCGAACGCCGCGCCGGGCAGCGCGAGGGAGCGCGACCGCAGCGGCGCCGCCGGGTTCGTCGTGTCGACCAGGACGAGCCCTTCCTGCCCCGCGGCGAGCACGAGCTCGCCGCCGCGCCGGTCGACGGCGAGCGGCTGGCCGAGCCCGGTGACCAGCGCCGACCGCGCGATCTGCCCGATGGGCTTCGCGAGATCGAGCGACCAGAGGTGCGAGGCATCGACCGCGAAGAGGTGATCGCCGATGGCCGCCCCGTCGCGGAACATGGGTGCGGTGAGCGACTGCGGATCGTCCGTGCCCTCGCCATCACCGCAGATCTCGTCGACCAGCACCCAGCGCACGCCGCTCCTGCCGCAGCCCTCGTCGGTGGCGACAGGCTTCCACTTCTGCCCGGTGGGCGCGGGCGAGGTCGGCGCGCCCGCGTTTCCGTCATCGGGCGGCGCGCCCTTGACGTCGCTGGGCCGGCGCCCATCGGCGATGGCGGGGCCGCTGCACCCTCCGCTCCCCGAGCTGGAGCTGGAGCTCGGGCCGAAGCTGCACGCGAGGAAGACGCCAGGAAGCAGAAAGGCACAGGATCGGACCGAGAGGCGCATGGGTTCCTCCGAGGAAGTGAAGAGCGAGCCGTGCGGGGTTAACTCGTCACACCTCCGCCGTGGGAACCGCGCTCGGTCGATTCTTGCGATCTTCTCGCAACTGCTCGCAGCGCTTGTCGAATTTCGCGCTAGCGTCGGGATCGATGGCGCTCGCGCTCCAGCGTTGCTTCGCGGAAGGCGATGCCGTGGTCCTCATCGGCCAGGCGGTGGGGCGTGTGGTCGCCATCGAAGGGATGCGCATGACGGTGCGGATCCCCGAGGGGGACGTGGCGGTGAAGCTCGACGAGGCCGCCGGGCTCGTGCGCCACGCCGTGAAGAAGCGCGAGGCGCGCAACCTGCTCGCGAGCCTCTGCGGCCGCCGGCCTCCGGCGCCGACCCCGCTGGTGCTCGCGGAGATCGGCGCGGTGCTTGGGGTCCACGAGCGCCACGTGCGCCGCGCGGTCCACGGGCGGAACCCCGAGCTCGCGGCGCGCGGCACGAAGCGGCGCGTCCTTCCGCTCGCGCCGGAGATCGAGGGCAGCGCTTCGGTGCGGAGCTTCTGGGTCGATGACGTCGCGCGCGCGTTCGACGTGCGGATCCGCATGAGGCCGGGCGCGTGGCACGCGTACGTGTTCGAGCGCGGCGCGATGGACGACGAGCTGGTGGGCATCCACGCGCGCCACGCCGAGCTGGGCGTCGACGTCCCGCTCTCGATCGTCACCGTGCCGCTGAACGAGCAGCGCACCGTGCGCGTCGACGACGCGCGCCGTGCCACCGCGGTGTTCGTCGCCGACCAGCGCCTCGCAGCGGGTGAGGCAGCTCGCCGCCTTCAGCGTAACGCCACTCGGTCTATGATCACGCGATGAGCGCGACAGCCGTGGTCGACGAGATTCGCGTACGCGACGTGATGACGACGAACGTCGCGACGGTGCACGCCTCCCACAGCATGCCGCTCGTCGCCTCGATCATGGAGCTGGAGCGGATCCGTCACGTGCCCGTGGTCGACGACGACCAGCGCGTGGTGGGCCTGGTCACGCATCGCGACATCCTGGCCGCGCAGGTGCGGGCGCGGGGGGCCTCCGGTACCGACGGTCCCGTCTCGCTCGATCTCGCGCTCCCGGTCTCGCGGGTGATGCGCACCGAGGTGTGGACCATCCAGTCGAGCGCGCTCGCCGCCAGCGCGGCGCGGCTGCTGCGTGATCACCGCTTCGGCTGCCTGCCGGTGGTGGACGAGGGAAAGCTGGTGGGCCTGGTGACGGAGAGCGATCTCCTCGCGCTCGTCACCGAGGGCCTCGAGCTCACCGCCTTGCCGCGTCCGATCAAGGTCGAGAACGCGATGACCATCTTCCCCATCACCATCTCGCCCGAGACCACGATCGCCGCCGCGCGGGCGCTGATGGACCAGTACAACGTTCGCCATCTGCCGGTCACGAACGGCGCGCACACCGTCGGCATCGTCTCCGACCGCGATCTCCGTGTGGCCGAGGCGATCTACCGGGCGCGCGATGACGCCTCGGCGCAGCTCGCGGTCGCGCTCGTGGGGACCGAGGTGGTCTACGAGGTGGCGCCGGACACGCTGCTCGAGGTGGTGCTCGCGGAGATGGCGCGCCTCAAGATCGGCGCGGCGATGGTGGTCGACGCGGGGAAGCTCGTGGGGATCCTCACCACGCTCGATGCGTGCCGCATCTTCAGCGAGTATCTGAAGACGCTCTCGGCGCGCAGCCTGCGCCGCGCCGCGAGCGTTCCCGTCGTTTAGCTCGCGGTCGTGTTGTTGCAGACGATGCAGCCGAGGTCGTGCAGCACCACGCCGTGCTTGTCGCAGGTCGCGTACTGCGTGGGCGCCTCGATCTCTAGCTCGCCGTCGGCGATGTCCTCGGCGCGCATCGCCGCCACCAGCTCGCGGAGCTCGGCGAGGCTCTCGCCGACGCGTGGCGGAGAGTAGTCGAGCGACTCCCAGCCGAGGTGCGCGAGCGCGGCGTCGATCACCGCCAGGAGGAACGCTCGCTCCGCCTCGAGCCCAGCGTGTGTCCACGGCATCTCGGCGACGTCGTAGTCGGAGACGCCGTGGCCGAACGTGGGGAGATCATGGGAGGCGATCCAGAGCGCCCAGAACCGCTGATCGTCGTTCTTCGCGAGGCGCGACGCCGCGAGCGCGAGCACCTCGTGGAGCACCGAGTAGCCGCCGCTCGACATCTGCAGAACCCGGGACTGTCCAGCAATCCGGCCGCTGAGGTTCGCGCCCATGTTCTTCACCATACACCTCTTAAGGCTCGCGGCAGGCCGCCGTTCCAACCGGCATGGTGGTGCGAGCGATCCGGAAGAAGCGCGCAGTCTGGCTGGTGGTCCGTGACGACGAGCCGACGCACGGCGAGTGGTTCCTGCGGGAGCGCGATGCTTCGCTGAAGGCCACCTGGCTGCGCCAGTCGTGGAAGGCACAGGTCCGCCTCGTGAAGGCCACCATCCCCGACCCCGACGACGACCCTAACCCTTGAACAGCGGGGAGGACAGGTAGCGGTCGCCGCGGTCGCAGATGATGCACACCAGCACTCCGTCGCGCTGCGCGGCCTCGAGCTCGCGCGCGATGGTGCGCGCTGCCCACACCGCGCCGCCCGCGCTGGCGCCGCAGAAGAGACCCTCGCGCCGCGCGAGGGCGCGGGCGGTCGCCTCGGCGTCGTGCTGCGCGATGTCGATCAGCCGGTCCACGCGCTCCGCCTCGTAGATCTTCGGCAGGTACTCGCGAGGCCAGCGGCGGATGCCAGGAATGCTCGAGCCCTCGGTGGGCTGGCAGCCGACGATCGTGATGTCGCTGCGCTGCTCCTTGAGGAAGCGCGAGACGCCCATGATCGTGCCAGTGGTGCCCATGGCGCTGACGAAGTGCGTGATGGCCTGCGCGCTGTCTCTCCAGATCTCGGGCGCCGTGGTCTCGTAGTGGGCGCGCCAGTTGTCGGGGTTCGCGAACTGGTCGAGCATCAGATAGCCACCGCGGGCGAGGCGCTCGTGGGCGACGTCGATCGCGGCCTCCATCCCCCGCGCGGCCGGGGTGAGCACCACCTCCGCGCCGAACGCGCGCATCACGTCCACCCGCTCGGCGGTGGCGTTCTCGGGCATCACCAGCTCGATGGCATACCCGCGCGCCGCCGCGATCATCGCCAGCGCGATGCCGGTGTTGCCGCTCGTCGGCTCGAGGAGCCGCATCCCGGGCCGGAGCTCGCCGCGCTCCTCGGCGCGCATGATCATCGAGCGCGCCGCGCGATCCTTCACGCTGCCGGCGGGGTTGTTCCCCTCGAGCTTCCCGAAGAGGCGGATCCCGGGACGGCTCACGCCGCTCTCGAGCTCGATCATCGGCGTGTTGCCGACCACATCCACGAGCTTCATGCCCTCATCCTACCCCGTGCGGTAGGATGTCCACCAATGGCGACCGAGCCGAAACGCTCCCGCGAGCTCGAAGACGCGATCGACGGCGTCCTCGCCAGCTACACCGGCAAGCTCGAGATCGACAACCTCGAGAGCGCTGCGCTCCCCAACAAGCGCGCGGTGATCGAGGCCTTCGAGCAGCTCAAGCACGTCCTCTTCATGGGCTTCTACAGCACGCGCACGCTCGACGAGAGCAACCTGCGCGAGCGCCTCGCCGAGCACCTGGACGCTGCGTACTGCACGCTCGTCGACCAGATCGAGCGGGCGCTCACCTACGACCACTGGATGGGACGCACCGACCAAGTGCTCCCCGCCGGCTCCGCGGAGGAGGTCGTCCTCTCGCTGCTGCGTGACATCCCCGAGCTACGGCGCCTCCTCAACGCCGACGTCCGCGCGGCGTACGAAGGAGACCCCGCGGCCAAGAACGTCGAGGACATCGTCTTCTCCTATCCCTCGCTCGAGGCCATCGTCGCCTATCGCGTCGCGCATCGCCTCGTGCTCTCCGGCGTGCCGATGATCCCGCGGATCATCGCCGAGCACGCGCACTCGCGCACCGGCGTCGACATCAACCCTGGCGCGCGCATCGGGGAGCGCTTCTTCATCGACCACGGCACCGGCGTCGTCATCGGCGAGACCAGCCTCATCGGCAACGACGTGAAGCTCTATCAGGGCGTCACGCTGGGCGCGCTGAGCGTCGCGAACCGTGGCAACCAGGGCAAGCGCCATCCCACGCTCGAGGACAACGTCACCATCTACGCCGGCGCCACCATCCTCGGCGGCGAGACGATCATCGGCAAGGGCTCGATCATCGGCGGCAACGTCTGGCTCACGAAGTCCGTCGAGGCCGGCTCCCGTGTGTTCGGGCGCGCGCGCGAGCCCGAGGATCAGTAAACTGACAACATGCTGTCATCGAGCAGGGCTAGCTTCGTCTCCTACCCGCTGAAAAGGAGCCTTCCATGAGCCTCGTCCTGTACTTCGCACCCTGGTCTTCCGCCACCACCTCGCTCTGGGCCGTCGAGGAGCTCGGCATCCCGTGCGAGCGCGTGAAGCTCGATCTCTCCAAGAAGGAGACGCACACGCCGGAGTTCCTGAAGCTCAATCCCAACGGCATGGTGCCGGTGCTCGTCCAGGACGGCGTGCCCATCTTCGAATCGGCCGCGATCCTCGCCTACCTCGGCGAGACCTTCGGGGTGGAGAAGAAGCTGTTCCCCGCGCCCGGCATCCAGCGCGGGCAGGCGCTGCAGTGGCTCGTCTGGTCCAACGTGACGCTCGGCGCCGCGGTCAATCGCTTCATGGCGAGCTCCTCCGATCAGGTCCCGGCCGAGCAGCGCAACGCGAAGTCCGCGGATCTCGCCAGGGCGGACACGCAGAAGCTCCTCGAGCAGCTCGACGCGCACCTCGAGGGAAAGACCTGGATGGTCGGTGACTCCTTCACGCTCGTCGACCTGCACCTCGCGGGAGCGCTCGCGTGGATCGGCGGCCTGGGCTTCGACCTCGCGAAGCTGAAGAACGTCGCCCCGTGGCACGCGCGCTGCGCGGGTCGCCCGGCGTTCAAGAAGATGATGGCCAGCTGATGCGACGGATCGTTCCTGCCGAGTATCGCCAGATGCCGTGGCGCAACGGGGGAGGAACGACCACCGAGATCCTGGTCGCGCCCGCCGAGGGCCGGTTCGTCCATCGCGTCAGCATCGCCGACGTCGCGAGCGACGGACCGTTCTCGCGCTTCGACGGCTACGATCGACACATCATGCTGCTCGCGGGCCGCGGCATGACGCTCGACGGCGGGCCGCACGGCGTCGTCGACCTGTATACGCCGCTCGAGCCGCGCACGTTCTCCGGTGACTGGGATGTGGTCGGCACGCTGGTCGAGGGGCCGGTGCGGGATTTCAACCTGATCGTCGATCGGGCGCGCGCCACCTCGTCGCTCGAGGTGCGCGTGCTAGCCGACCCCGAGACGCTGCCCTGCCCGCCGGGCACCACCTGCATCCTCCACGTCATCGACGGCGAGCTCGAGGAGGCGGTCGCCGGCGACACGCTGGTCGTGGAAGGCGAGCCGCTTGCGCTGCGGCCTCGCGGCGCGGCCCGGGTAGCGATCGCCACGGTAACGAGGTTACCCTCCGTCCCGTGATCGTCCTGACCCCCGCCGAGGTCGCGCTGCTCCGCGAGGTCCGCGCCTCGGACGAGGACCACGGCGGCCTCGCGGGAGCGGAGCTCGCGGCCGACGAGTACGACGCGATGAAGCGCCTCTGCGCGCTCGACCTCGTCGAGGCGCTCGGCGAGTACGGCGAGGCGCCCGACGGCGAAGAGGACGAGCGCGAGGCCGGCGCCTCCGACGTCGTCTACCGCATCACCGCGAGCGGCGTGTACGCGCTCACGCACGAGCCGTGACGCGCGCGCTAGGGCTCGCGCTCGCGGCAGGGGATGGTCGCCGTGGCGCGCGCGGTGACCGCCACGTAGACGCGCAGGTAGCTGCCGGCCTTACCGTCGATGAGCGTGCATTCTCGAGGTAATTGCGGCGTACGAGACCCCGCTCACGGGGTGACGAGGAACAGGTCGATCGGGAGGTTCGACCCTCCAGCCGACAGCATTCGCATTTCGGTCGCCGTGCTCACGCCGCCAATCACGATGGCGTCGGTGGTGGTGGCCAGCGCTTCGGACGCGGTGGGCAAGGCGAGCGTCGATGACGCTCCGCCAGCGGCTGCGCCGGGAACGAGCTTGGCGACTCCGCCCCATCCGCCGCCGCGTGGCGACACCGCCATCCGTGTACCTGCGGCCGTGCCGAGCGCGAACCGATAGAGCATTCCGTAGTTGCCTGAGAGCTTCTGCTTCGCGCCGGTGGGCGCGTCCACGCCTTCGAGCGTCTCGTCCACCTGGTC
>JAYTBL010000046.1:0-5709 GCA_043736975.1 Polyangiaceae bacterium | reverse complement strand
CCGCTACGAGACGGGAAAGGCCGAGCGGATCGAGGTCGAGGGCGACCGCATCCTCCTCGGCAGCGGCGCGCACTGCGACCTCCGGCTCGCGCCCGAGGTGGCAGCGTGGGAGCACGTCGTCCTCACCGCCGAAGGGGAGGGCATGGTGGCGCGCCTCATCGCGAAGGGCGCGCCCGCCACCGTCGACGGCAAGTCGTTCCGGCAGGCGCACCTGGCGGATGGATCGCGGATCCGGATCGGTGAGATCGAGCTGATCTACCGGATCTCGGCCGCGGCGCGCTCGAGCAAGCGAAAGAGGGCGCCGAGCTTCGCGCTGCTCCTCGCGGTGCTGTTCGTCCCCGCGGTGCTGTTCGTCGCGGCGCACGCGCGCTCGAACGACGCCTTCGGTCCGCCCGACAAGGTCCCGGCGCCGCTCGGTGACGTGACCACGCAATGCCCCGCAGAGACCCGCGAGCAGGCGCTCGCCCTGGCTCGGGAGAAGGACGCGAGCGCGCAGGCAAAGCGCCAGCGCTGGAAGTTCCACACGCGCGACGGCGTCGAGGCGGTCGTGCTCTTCGAGGTGGGCGCGGCGTGTCACCTCGCCGGCGGTGACGCCGAGGGCGCCGCGAGCTCGGGACTCCTGGCGCGCGCGATGCGGGCCGGCGTCTTGCAGGAGTTTCAGGTGTACCGCGTGCGGCTCGAGCGAGCGCTCGATCGAAACGACGCCCGCGTTGCGCTGGCACAGATCAAGTACCTCCGGGACATGCTGTTCACCCGCGACATCGACGACGAGTACGTCCGCTGGTTGACCATCATGCAGCGCAAGCTCGAGGCGAAGGTCTCGCGCGAGGGCTGATCCGGAGATGGGAAGGGAGCTCGCCATGACGACCAGCATTGGATTTGCGATTCACGACGCGGCCCGCGACGGCCGCGCGTTCCAGCTCGAGGAGGCCGACCGCGGCCAGCCGCTCGTCTTCGGGACGCAGGGCAACGTGGCGATGCATGCGCGCGGCGTCCTGCCCTCGCACTTCGTCTTGCTGCCGCACGACGGCGTGCTCCTCGCGGCCAGCTCGGACGCGCGGACGCCCCTCTACGCCGACGAGGTGCCGATGGGGACCGACTGGGCGCCGCTGCCGGTGCCGTGCCGGCTCCGCGCGGGCTCGGCGGTGATCGAGATCTTCGCGGCGCCGATCGTCGATGTGGCGATCGACTTCGACAGCACCCGCGTCGGTCCGCTCGAGGTGCCGGCAGCGCGCGCGAAGGCGAAGGCGCCGTCGTCGACCACCGCGCGGACGCACATCCCGCCGCAGGCCTCGCCGAGCATGGCGGTGCGCGCCGTGACGCGCCTGCGGGACGACTACCATCGCCTCTCGCGCGTGAAGCGCTCGATGCTCCCGCTCGCGGGCCTCCTCGCCCTGCTCGCCGTCGCGCAGCCTTCGCAGGCGGGCGAGCGCGCGCCGTCCGCGGGCGAGGCGGCGCCGTCTGCCGCGCTTCCGGTCGCAGCGCGCGGGCCGTTGCCCTCCGCGCGCTCGCTCCCGGGCGAGACGCGCACGCATCTCGGTCCGCAAGAGCGCGTCGCTTACCACAAGGCGATCGAGGCGATGCTCGCCGGCGACTTCCAGACCGCGTACCGCTTGTACGACGTCCTCGCGCAGGCGCATCCCGAGGCGAGCGACATCCGCGCGGCGCACCGCGTCCTCGCGGCAAAGATCCGTGCCGCTCACTGACTCGCAGGCGCGCAAGCGTCATGCCACGAGGCCGCGTCGACCAGCTTGACGTCAGTGGTGCTGCCACCTAGACGTTTGAGCCTTGATCTCGCCCGAGACCATCGCTCTGGTCCGTGAGCGCACGGACATCGTCGCGGTGATCACCGAGGGCGTCTCCTCGCTCAAGCGGCGCGGTCGCTCGTTCGTCGGGCTCTGTCCGTTTCACAAGGAGAAGTCGCCGAGCTTTCACGTGAACCCGGACCGCGGCTTCTTTCACTGCTTCGGCTGCAAGGAGTCGGGCAGCGCCATCGACTTTCTCATGAAGCACGAGGGCTACACGTTCCCCGAGGCGGTGCGGGCGCTCGCCGAGCGCGCCGGCATCACCATCGAGGAGGAGCGTGGCACCCCGCAGAGCAGCGAGGCCGACCGCCAGCGCAAGGCGCGCGAGGACCTCTACGCCGTGAACGCGCTCGCCGCGACGTTCTTCGAGCAGGAGCTGCGAAAGAACGAGCACCACGAGTACCCTCTCGAGGAGCTCGCGCGTCGCGGCCTCGTCCCTGGAAAAGATCCCAAGATCGACGAGGTGCTCCAGGCCTTCCGCATCGGCTACGCGCCGGGCGCGTGGGACGGGCTGACCAGCTTCCTCAAGGCGCAGGGCGTCTCGCCCGTCGCCGCGGAGACGGTCGGGCTGCTCGTGCCGCGCTCGAGCGGCTCCGGGTACTACGATCGCTTTCGCCATCGCCTGATGTTCGCGGTGGTCGATGCGCAGGGCCGCGTGGTCGCGTTCAGCGGTCGCGCGCTCCGCGAGCTGCCTGCGGAGGGACCGCGCCCCGGCCTCGTGCGCCTCGGGCCGGACGCGCAGGATCCGGACGCCCACAAGCCGCCGAAGTACATCAACTCGCCGGAGAGCCCGATCTACTCGAAGGGCCAGATGCTCTTCGGCATCCACCAGGCGCGGCACTCGATCCGTCAGGAGGAGCTCGCGGTGCTCGTCGAAGGAAACTTCGACGTCGTCTCGCTCCACGCCAGGGGGATCACGAACGTGGTGGCGCCCCTCGGGACCGCGTTCACGACCGACCAGGCGAAGCTCCTCAAGCGCTTCGCGCCGGACATCATCTTCCTCTTCGACGGCGACGCAGCCGGCCGAAAGGCGGTGCGGCTCTCGCGCGAGTCCATTCGCGCGGCAGGGCTCTCGGCGCGCGTCGCCGACCTCCCCAACGGGATCGACCCGGACGAGCTCGCGCGCACCAAGGGCAAGCAGGCGGTCGTCGATCTCCTCGCGAGCGCGACCGGCCTGCTCGAGGCCCTCATCCAGATGTCGCTCGACGAGTCCTTCACCCAGGCCGACGCTTACGAGAAGCAGGCCCGCATCGCGTTCGTCGCCAAGCTCATCGCGGAGGAGGACGACCCGATGGTCCACGCCATGGCCAAGGGCTTCACCGACATGATCGCAGGCCGCCTCGACATCGTCCGTTCGGGGGAGGGCGCCTTCCGGGCGCTGGAGAACGGCGTGAAGCAGGCCCTCGCCAAGGCCGAGGCCGAGCGCCGCAAGGCGGAGGCCGAAGCGGGGCTAACCACGCGACATCAGCTGTCGAACAGCAACGGCAGCCGCATCGCTGCGCGCGCGCCGGGCACCGAAGCGCGCAAGGAGATCGTCTCGGCACTGATCGAATGGCCAGTGCTCCTGGATGACCCCGAGGTCGCCGAGGAGCTGTCTCATCTGGAAGGGGTGAGCGTGCAGATCGCCGCCGCGCTCCGGAGAGCCTGGAATTCCGCTGACAAGAAGCTGGACACCGACGCGTTTCTTGCGCAGATGGAGCCTGCCATACGAGCGTTCGCCGCAGAGAGGCTGGTCAACCCGGTCACCGAGAGCGAAACGCAAGCAAAAGTGTACTTGCTCGACAACGCAAACAAGCTAAAGAGGCTCCTCCTTTCGCAAGAAGCCGCCGAGATCTCCCGCGAGACGTACCGCGCGCATGGAGATTCTGAGGCCGAGCGAGAGCTCCTGCGGGAGTCACAGGAGCGGTTGCGGGCGAAGCACGGTCTCAAGCTGAAGGAGTAGTTGGAGCGAGAGGGACGGACGAATGTGCAGCTCCGCGAGAGCGTGAGCGGGTGGGGTCGGGAGAGCATGGCGAGCGGCGTCGTGCGGAAGCAGCAGCGGAAAGAACTTCTGATGGCCAACAAGAACCGGAACGGCAGCAACGGCAACGGCAAAGGGGACAACGGCTCGCACTTGAGCGACGGTCCCGGCCGCGAGGGCCGCGATAACGGGAAGTCCTCGAAGGGCTTCATGACCTACGACGAGGTCAACGAGTCGATGCCGGCGGACGTCGTCGCCGATCAGATGGACGACGTGATGAGCGTCCTCGGCGACGAGGACATCGAGATCGTCGACGCGGCCACGCAGGTCAAGATCGCCCCCAAGCGCATCGTCGAGGAGGAGAACGCCGAGAAGAAGGCCGTTCCCCGCGGCGCGCAGAAGGAGAACGAGGAAGACTCGAGCTACTACTCGAAGTCGAACGACCCCGTTCGCATGTACCTCCGCAAGATGGGCAGCGTCTCGCTGCTCACGCGCGAGGGTGAGGTCGAGATCGCCAAGCGCATCGAGCAAGGCGAGCACATGATCCTGGGGGCGATCCTCAACTCGCCCGTCGCCGTCCGCGAGATCATCGATCTCGGCGACAAGCTCCGCAAGCACAAGATCCGCGTCAAGGACATCATTCGCGACGCCGAGGACGACAACGCCGAGTTCGACGAGGAGGAGGCCGACCGCAAGACCCTCCGCCTGATCGACAAGGTCAAGCACCTCGACAAGATCGCGCAGGATCTCAACGCGCAGCTCGAGACCGCCGCCGCCACCCGCAAGAAGGGCGTCGATGCCGAGATCGAGACCAACCGCAACAAGATGGTCGAGACGCTCGAGGAGATGCGTCTCAACAAGAAGACGATCGATCGCATCGTCATCAAGCTCCGCACCCTCATCCAGAAGGTCGAGCGCGCCGAGAGCGGCTCCACCGAGCTCGAGAAGCGCACCGGCGTCGAGTGGGACGTCCTCCGCAAGGAGGCCCGCGTCGCCAAGGGCGACGTGGCGCTCGAGCGGAAGTTCAAGCGCAAGTTCGGCATCGCGCCGGAGGAGGTCCTGCAGAATCACTCCGCTAGCCTCAAGAACCTCAAGAAGGTCGAAGAGGAGCTGCAGCTCGACATCAAGGCGCTGCGCACGACCTACGAGCAGATCCGCGACGGCGAGCGCCTCGCGGAGCGCGCGAAGGCGGAGCTCGTCGAGGCGAACCTTCGCCTCGTCGTCTCGATCGCGAAGAAGTACACGAACCGCGGCCTGCAGTTCCTGGACTTGATCCAGGAAGGCAACATCGGTCTCATGAAGGCCGTCGACAAGTTCGAGTACAAGCGCGGCTACAAGTTCTCGACCTACGCGACCTGGTGGATCCGGCAGGCGATCACCCGCGCGATCGCCGACCAGGCGCGCACGATCCGCATCCCCGTGCACATGATCGAGACGATCAACAAGCTCGTGCGCACGTCGCGTTACCTCGTGCAGGAGCTCGGTCGCGAGCCCACGCCCGAGGAGATCGCCGAGAAGATGGAGCTGCCGCTCGACAAGGTCCGCAAGGTCCTGAAGATCGCGAAGGAGCCCATCTCGCTCGAGACCCCGATCGGCGAGGAGGAAGACTCGCATCTCGGCGACTTCATCGAGGACAAGAGCATCACCTCGCCCAGCGAGTCGGTGATCTCGGTGAACCTCGCCGAGCAGACCCGCAAGGTCCTCGCGACCCTGACGCCGCGCGAGGAGAAGGTCCTGCGCATGCGCTTCGGCATCGGCGAGAAGTCCGACCACACCCTCGAAGAAGTCGGCCAGGACTTCGAGGTCACTCGCGAGCGCATCCGCCAGATCGAGGCCAAGGCCCTCCGCAAGCTGCGTCACCCGTCGCGCTCGAAGCGCCTGAAGGCCTTCGTCGAGTCGTGAATTTCTGAGAGCCCGGTGCGTGGCGCGCGCGATCACGCCACG
>JAYTBL010000045.1:0-5713 GCA_043736975.1 Polyangiaceae bacterium | reverse complement strand
TCGAGCGATGACTTCGCGCACGCGAGCGAGGCGAGCTCACCGGTCGTGGCGAAGGCGTCGTTGTCGACGAATGTAGCGCCCTGCACGTCGACCGCGCTCTTGGCGAAGCCGCGCACCACCACAAGCTCGCGCACGTTGGCCGAGCGATACGCGTCGAGAATGTGCTCGAGGATCGGCTTGCCCGCGATGGGCACTATCGACTTCGGACGATCCTTCACCAGCTCACCGAGCTCGTCACCGCGACCGGCCGCGAGGACGATGCCGCGCGCGACGGGACCACCCTTGGGGAGGTACGCCTTCTCGGCCTGCTCGAGCTCGCTCTCCCCTTGGAGGCGGAAGACCTCGGCGAGGGGCGCAACGCGCTCTTCGACGCCGATGAGCGTCTGCGCAGTGAAGATCTGCTTCGCCGACAGCTGCATGGCCGTGAGCGCCGAGCGCATCAGGTGGTTGGCCCAGATGACGATCTTGAAGCCTGCCTCGCGGAAGACCTCGGTGGGCGTCGTGTAGTACTTCGTGGGCACGATCACCAGCGGGAGGCGATCGCCCCACTCCTTCTTGAACTGGAGGATCTCGTCGGGGTGGCGCTCGCGGGAATGAATGAGCACCGCGTCGGCGCCGGCCTTGCGGTAGGCCTCGCCGCGCTTCAGCGCCTCCTCCATGCCGTGGCCGGCGATGAGCGCCTCCACGCGCGCGACGACCACGAAGTCGTCGTCACGCTGGGCCTCCTTCGCTGCGCGGATCTTGCCGGCGAACTCCTCCATGTCGGCGAGGGGCTGCGCGGTGGAGCGGAGGAAGCTGTTCGTCTTGGGGAAGATCTTGTCCTCCATGCAAACGCCGGCGACGCCGCGCTGCTCGAGCTTCATGACGAGGCGGCGCGCGGAGTTGAAGTTTCCGTACCCGGTGTCGCCGTCGAGGAGGATGGGGACGCTCGTGGCGTCGGCCATGAACTCCACGACCTCGAGGACCTGCGTCCAGCTCGCCTCGTTGTTGTCGCGGACGCCCAGCGCCGCGGAGATCGAGAGGCCGCTCCCCCAGATGCCTTCGAAGCCCGCCTCCTCGGCGATCTTCGCCGAGAGACCGTTGTGCGCCTCCATGAGGAACGAGAGGCTCGGTCCCTTGAGCATGGCCTTGAGGCGAGAGGTCTTTGATGCTGCGCGGGTCTTGGGAAGTGGTTGAACCATTGAATCACCAGTTAGCAAAGGGCGGACCAGCCCTCATACCCCGGATTTAGCGGCGCGGCAGGCCTTCGCACCGCTCTTCGATGCGTCCCTTACGCACTCGGTGCGAAAGATCGGAGGCGCCCTCGTTGTATTGTGATTTTCATGCCTATCGCGAAGCTGGTTTCAGCGCCGATTGCCGACCGTGCTCAGGGCGAATCAATCCTCGAGCTGGCCTTCCTGGTGAGCGCCGGCGACGGCCATCTGGCCGACGAGGAGCTGGCCGCCTTCGGGGAGCTGGTGGGAGCGGTCCGTGGGCACGGGGCCACCAAGGAGGAGGTCGACGAGCTGCTGGGCGGGTTCCTGATGAACGCGCAAACGATCCGCGGCGAGGACCGCATCCGTGAGCTGGGGCCGACCATTCCCGGCGAGCTGCGCGAAATCGCGTTCAAGGTGGCGGTGGGCCTGACGATGGTGGACAGCGAGGCGAGCGAGCAGGAAGACCAGCTGACCGGGATCCTGGCGGCGACGCTGGGCCTCGCCGAGCGCTCGATCACGCTCACCGCCCAAGCGCGCGAAGCGTTCGACGCCTAGCTCGCCACGCGGCCTCGCACGCCAGCCTATCTCACCTCAGGACGCGAACCTCGCCGCGCGGGCCCACGTTCATGCTCGGGCTCAAGAAGGCGCGCGCGACCAGTGACCGCCCACGGGCGGCCGCTCAGGGATCGCGGTACGGCGACGACGCTCGCGCGGCGGGCAGTCCGAGCTCGAGGCGCACGTCACTGACCGCGTGACCGCTCCGCTCGGCCATCGCTGCCGAGAGCGCCGCCGTCATCGCGTCGCGCGCCGGGTAACTCGCGGTCGCCCGCGCGTGCAGCTCGGCGTCGAGCGACACCACGACGCGGTGCCCGTGCATCGTGCCCTGCGTTCCCTCCCACGTCACGGCGTCGGGTTCGACGGCGACCATGCCTCGCTCCAGCGCCTCGCGCGCAAGCGGATCGCCGAGCGGACCGAGCGCCTCGAGCGCCCGCCGGCGCAGGCTCTCGTCCTCCGAGCGGGGCATCGCAGCCAGCATAGCCTCACCGCTGATTCGAGTGGCGGCTCGGTCCGCGATGTGGAATGATGATTGTCATTCAATGCGCTACCCGGACGGGCACAAGGAGGCGGTGCGTGCCTCGATCGTCGCCAGTGCGTCCGAAGCACTGCGGCGCGACGGGCTCGCTGGCGTCAGCATCCCCGAGCTCATGAGGACCGCGGGGCTCACCCACGGCGGCTTCTACGTGCACTTCGCGAACCGCGACGAGCTCGTGGCGGAAGCGGTCATGGCCGGCGCCCAGCAGACGGCGTCCCGCATCCTCGCGAACGACACGGGGGACCTCGACGACACGCTGCGCGCCTATCTCTCGAAGGAGCACGTGGCGCATCCCGAGGCGGGATGCGTGCTGGCGGCGCTCGGCGGCGAGGGGAGGCGGCAACCCGCGCCCATCCGCGACGCCTTCGCGCGAGCGGCGAAGGGCTTCGTCGGTTTCATCGACCAGAAGCTGCGCAAGCCGCGGCGCGGCGCCGCCCCGAGCGACGACGCGCTCCGCCTCTCCGCGCAGATGATCGGCGCGGTGGTGCTCGCGCGCCTGGTCGACGACGACGCCCTCGCCGCGCGCATCCTCGAAGCTGCCAAGCGGCGACCCTGAAGCTCATCGCCGCCCGCCCGGACGGCGCAAGTCCTTTGCCAAATGGAATGATAAACATCATGCAATCTCGTTCTCCGCTTCAGGAGCACCCCACGGTGAGGGCGCTGCGCGCGCGGCGCCGCGCCGCGCCTGCGCCGCTCACCCGCGAGCAGGTCCTGGCGATCGCGCGCGAAGCAGGCGCAGACGACGCCAGCGTCGTGTCGCTCGACCACCCGGACCTCGCCGAGGAGCGCCCCTACGTCTTGCGCGCGCTGACCGGGACTCGCTCGCTGGTGTCGATCGTCCTGAGCACCCACCCCGACTCCATCCGCAGCCCGTCACGCAGCGTCGCCAACCTCGAGTTCCACCGCACCGGGCACGAGGTCGACGAGATCGCGCGGCGCATCGCCGTCGCCCTCTCCGCGCTCGGTCACCGCAGCATCAACCCCGCGATGGCGTTCCCCATGGAGATGGATGACTTCCCGGGACGGACCTGGGTGGTCTCCAAGAAGCGGGTCGCGGTCGCCGCGCAGCTGGGCCGCATGGGCCTCCACCGCAGCGTCATTCACCCGAAGCTCGGCTCGTTCGTGCTCCTCGGCTGCGTTCTGACGACCGCCGAGATCGCGGGCGCACCTTCACCGCTGACGTTCGACCCCTGCGTGAGCTGCAAGCTGTGCGTCGCCGCTTGCCCGGTCGGCGCCATCGAGCCCGGGGGCGCGTTCCGGTTCTCGGCTTGCTACGACCACAACTACCGCGAGTTCATGACCGGCTTCGGCGACTTCGTGGAGGAGGTCGCCGAGAGCAAGGGTCGTCACGACCTTCGCGAGCGGGTCTCGATCGCGGAGACCGCCTCCATGTGGCAATCGCTCGCGTACCAGCCGAACTACAAAGCCGCGTACTGCATCGCAGTGTGCCCTGCCGGTGAGGACCTGATGGCGCCGTTCCTCGCCGATCGCCCGGCTTACCTCGAGGACGTCGTGAAGCCACTGACCTCGAGGACCGAGCCCATCTACGTGGTCGCGGGCTCCGACGCGGAAGCGCACGTCAAGCGTCGCTTTCCGCACAAGCCCGTGAAGGTCGTGCGGTCGAGCCTCCGTCCCTCGAGCGCGCGGAGCTTCTTCCGCTCGATCCCGCTGACGTTCCAGCGCGGCCCCGCGAAGGGCTGGCGGGCCACCTTCCACTTCGATCTCTCTGGCCCGGAGCCGGTACAGGCCACGGTGCGCATCGACGACGGGACGCTGGAGGTCGAGCACCGCCTGGTCGGGGAGGCGGATCTCCAGGTCCGCGCCGCGGCGGAGGTCTGGCTCGAGATCGTCACCAAGAACCGCAGCCCGGTGCTCGCGGTGCTCACCGGGCGTCTCACGACCAAGGGCGATCGTTCGCTGCTGAGCCGCTTTGCCGCCTGCTTTCCCCGCTAGCCACCAGGACTTTATGGCGCAAACGACCAACGAACGAAGCGCAACCACGAAGGCGCACAGGTCACGGTCCCAGAGGCGAACGAGCGAACGCTACGGGCCGTGGGCGGTCGTCACCGGCGCATCCGACGGGATCGGTCGCGAGTTCGCGTCGCGGCTCGCTGCGTCGGGCGTCGACCTGGTGCTGGTGGCGCGCCGCGCGGAGATGTTGGCGACGCTGGCGCGCGAGCTCGAGGTGCAGCACGGCATCCGGACGGTGGCCGTGGCCGCCGATCTCGCCACCAGTGCGGGCGTCCACGAGGTCATCGCGCGCAGCGAGCCGCTCGAGGTCGCCCTCCTCGTCGCCGCGGCCGGCTTCGGGACATCGGGTGCGTTCGTGGACGGCGACGTAGTGAACGAGCTCGCGATGATCGACGTGAACTGCCGCGCCGTCGCGGCGCTCACGCACCACTTCGGCGCTCGCTTCGCGGCCCGGAGGAGGGGAGGTCTGGTGCTCTTGAGCTCGCTCGTTGCGTTCCAGGGTGTTCCGCGGGCCGCCAACTACGCGGCCACCAAGGCCTACGTGCAGACCCTCGCGGAGGGACTCGCTCACGAGCTCCGCCCGTTCGGCGTGGACGTGATCGCCTGCGCACCCGGGCCGATCCGCAGCGGCTTCGGCCAGCGCGCGAACATGACGATGGGCCTGGCGCAGACCCCCGCCGCGGTGGCCCAGGCCACGCTCGACACGCTGGGCAAGCAAGGTACCGTTCGACCGGGCTGGCTCTCCAAGCTGCTCGAGCTGTCGCTCGCGCTCCTCCCGCGCTGGGGTCGCGTGCGGATGATGGGCATCGTGATGGGCGGAATGACGAAACACCAAGGACGCGGTGAATCGGGCGTCCAGAAGGAAGAAGACAAGTGAAGACCCGCATCCTGATCCGCAAGACCTGTGGCCGCGCGCTGCTCCTCGTGGTCGCCACCCTCACGTGCGCGACCGTCGCTGCCGCCGATGAACCGGCGCCGCGCGTGACCTCGACCATCTACGTCAACGTCGGCACGTTTCGCAACCAGAAGGGCGCGCTCGGCTGTCGCCTCTTCGCCGCCGCGGCGGGTTTTCCCGAGACCTCGGCGGGCACCATCGAGAAGCGGGTGGTGATTGCCGGCGGCACTGCGCGCTGCGACTTCGAGAGCGTCGCGCCCGGGACCTACGCGGTCTCCGTCATGCATGACGAGAACGACAACCGGAAGCTCGACAAGAACCTCTTCGGCATCCCCACCGAGGGCTACGGCGTATCGAACAACCGGACCCACGCCATGAGCGCTCCCACGTGGGAGGAGTCGAAGTTCGTTGTCGAGCGCGGCAAGGATGTCGGGCTCGGAGTCGGTCTGCGGTACTGAAGAGCGAGCACCGTGGTCTCCGAGATCCCGCGGCCTCCTAAGCGCGCTGCTTCGGGCGCACCGGCGGCGCGTTCTCTTCTTCCTCCGGCTGCTCGATGCC
>JAYTBL010000044.1:0-5713 GCA_043736975.1 Polyangiaceae bacterium | reverse complement strand
ACCTCCGGCAGGAGATCGGCAAGGTCGATGCCCAGCTGCTCGCCGCGCTCGAGCGGCGCGCGAAGCTCTCGAAGAAGGTCGGCGAGGCGCGAAAGTCGCTCGCGATGCCCATCTCGCTGCCCGAGCGCGCGCAGATCGAGGCCATCGTCGCCGGCGCCGCCGCGGGAGACCTGCCGCCCGAGGCGATGCGCGAGATCTTCCGCGAGATCGTCGCGACGTGCTTCTCGCTCGAGACCCCCGTGGTGGTCGCCTATTGCGGGCTCGAGGGCGCCTTCGCCCACGCCGCCGCGCGCAGCCGCTTCGGCGTCGCCGCCGAGTACACGGCGTCCGAGTCGGTGGCGTCCACGCTGGATGAGGTGTCCCGCCAGCGCGCGAGCTACGCCGTCGTTCCCTACGAGACGCGCACCGACGGTCTGATCCAGGCCACCATCGCCGCGCTCACGCCGAGCGATCTGAAGATCGTCGCGTGCTTCGAGACGGTCGTGAACCTCCAGGTGGCGAGCAAGGCCGGATCGCTCGCGGAGATCGAGAAGGTCTACGCCACCGCCAAGGATCGCGCGCATTGCCAGCGCTTCCTGGCCGCGGAGCTCCCGGGCGCGCAGGTCATGGACGTGAAGACGCCGATGGCGGCCTGTCAGCTCGCCAGCGCCGATCCGCGCTCCGCCGCCCTCGCGCACGAGTCGATCGCCGCGCAGCACGGCCTCGAGACCCTGAAGCGAAACGTGCGCGACGAGGGCGAAGAGCGCGTGCGCTATGCGATCGTGGGCACGCGCCCGTCGACCCGCTCGGGCAGCGACCTGACCGCGATCGTGTTCGCCGTGAGCGACTCGCCCGGCGCCCTGCACGAAGTGCTGAAGCAGTTCGCCGAGCGCGGCGTGAACCTCACGAAGATCCAGTCGCGCCCGACGCCGAGCGACACCTGGCAGTACCTGTTCTTCATCGAGGTCCAGGGCCACGCCACCGACCGGCCCATCGTGGGGGCCATCGAGGAGGTCCGCCGGCACTCGAAGTTCTTCAAGGTGCTGGGCTCGTACACGACGAGCTGAGCTCTGCTAGGCTCGTCCGCCAGCATGAACGCTCGCCGACTTTTCTTCCCGCTGCTCCTCTCCAGCCTCGCGCTCTTCGGCTCTGCCGCCTGCGGGGACAAGAACACCCGCGCCCCGAACACCGCGAGCGGCGAGGCCAGCCTCGACGACGCGCTCGCGCTGCTGCCGGGAAGCGCCATCGGCGCGGGCACCGTCGATGCGCGCGCGTTCTTCGGCAGCCAGACGTTCGGCGCCGACCTCGCGAAGCTCGTCGAGAAGTACCTGCCGATCGGGGCGGAGGCTGGCTTCCAGGCCTCGCGTGACGTCGATCGCGTGACGTTCGCGAGCTACTCGTACCAAGGGCTCGACGTCGCGGCGATCGTCATCGGCCGCTTCGACAGCGCGAAGATCAAGGCGTTCGCCGCCGCGCAGACCCCGACCAAGAGCGGCGCGCCGATGGTCGCCTCGCAGTACGGCGGTCGCGACGTCTACACCGTGAGCAACGTCGGCTTCACGCTGCTCTCCGACACCCGCGCCGTCGCGGGCACCGAGCAGGGCATTCGCCGCGTGCTCGACCGCATCAAGGACAAGCGCGTGAAGCGCGATCTCGCGCCGTGGATGATCGCCACCATCGAGACGCCCGGCGCCGCGCTCGCCGCCGCCGGCGACTTCGTCAGCCAGCCGCTACCGCCCGAAGCGCAGAAGCAGATCCCGCTACCGTTCATGACCGGGCTCAAGGCGGCGCGCGTCGTCGCCACCTTCAAGGACGGCGTGCAGATCGCCGGCAGCCTCACGTACCCCGAGGCCGCGAGCGCCGAGACCGCGTCCCAGTCGGTGAAGCAGACCGCGAACCTGACGAAGTGGCTCGCCGTCTTCGGCATCAAGGTGAACAACATCGACATCAAGGTCGACAAGACCGACGTGCAGTTCTCGCTCGGGGTCGACGACCAGTCGCTCCGTCAGCTGCTCGTCGCGCTCCCACAGTGGCTCGGCTGATCGGAAAACGCTCGGACAGGAGGCAGCATGTTTCGTCCCCGCACCAACCCCAAGGTCGATGCCATCGCGAAGACGCTCGCGGCGGCCTGCGCGCTCGCGCACGTCTCGTTCTTCACCATCTTCGCGTGGCGCGTCATCGGACGCGCAGGCATGGGCTCGATCGCGTGGGCGTTGCTCGCGCTCGCGTCGCTGCTCGGACTCGGCTTTAACGCCGTCGGCTACTACCTGATCAAGAACGGCGGCGGCACCCCGGCACGCAAGTGGGGCTACTGGGCGATCGCGACCTCGACCGGCATCGCGGGCGTTCTCCTCGCCATCTCCGCCGTGACGGCCTGAACGCGTGACGGACATCGTCGTTCACCCGCTCGAGGGTGCGCTGAAGGGTAGCGTCCCGGTCCCCTCCGACAAGAGCATCGGCCACCGCGCGCTCCTCTTCGCTTCGCTCTGCGAGGGCGTGTCGAACATCCGCGGCTTCTCGTACGGCGAGGACAACGTCTCCACCGCGAACGCGATGCGCGCGATGGGCGCGCTCGTGGAGGACGTCGCGCCCGGCGAGCTCCGCGTCACCGGGACCGGCCTCTACGGCCTGAAGGCGCCCAAGGAGGACCTCGACTGCGGCAACTCCGGCACCACGATGCGGCTCCTCACCGGGCTACTCTCCGCCCAGACGTTCCGATCCAAGCTCGTCGGCGATGCGTCGCTCACCCGGCGGCCGATGCTGCGGGTGGTGGGGCCGCTTCGCTCGCGTGGCGCGATCATCGAGGGAGCGCCGCATCCCACGAAGCCCGCCGAGGTCCTGCCGCCGCTGGTGATCGGTCCGCTACCCGACGGCACGTACCTCAGCGCTCTGGAGTACGAGAGCCCGGTCTCGAGCGCGCAGGTCAAGAGCGCAATCCTGCTCTCCGGGCTCTTTGCCCACGGCGCCACCACCTTCAAGGAGCCGACGCTCTCGCGCGATCACACCGAGCGCATGCTGCACGCGATGGGCGTGCCGCTCCGCTCGGTGGGCACGATGCTCCAGCTCGATCCCGCGGGCTGGAACGGCAAGATGCCCGCGTTCGACATCGAGATCCCCGGTGACGTCTCGGCGGCCGCGTTCCTGCTCGTCGCCGCGCAGATCACGCCCGGCTCGCGCGTCACGGTGCGCGGCGTCGGCGTGAACCCCACCCGCACCGGCCTCCTCGAGATCGCCCGCCACATGGGCGCCGGCCTGGACATCGTGCCCCAGGGCGATCAGGGCGGCGAGCCCATCGCCGAGATCAGCGCCTGGCAGCAGGGCATGCGCGGCATCACCGTCGGCGGCGAGATCGTCCCGCGCGCGATCGACGAGATCCCGATCGCCTGCGCGCTCGCGGCGCGCGCCACCGGCTCCACCACCATCCGCGACGCCGAGGAGCTGCGCGTGAAGGAGAGCGACCGCATCGCCACCATGGCGACGGTGCTCCGGGCGTTCGGCGTCACCTGCGAGGAGCTGCCGGACGGCCTCGTGATCCAGGGCAGGGAGGGGCCGCTGACGCCCGCCGAGGTGGAGAGTCGCGGCGATCACCGCATCGCGATGACCGCCGCCGTGCTCGCGCTCGTCGCGAGCGGACCCACCACGATCCGGGACTGCGACTGCATCGCCACCAGCTTTCCGCGCTTCATCGGCACGCTGCGCGCGCTCGGCGCTCGCATCGATACTGCCTGACCGCAGGCCGAAGGCCTGATAATACGGTCTCGTGCGTACCCGACCCATCGTCGCGATCGACGGTCCTGCCGGCGCTGGCAAGAGCACCGTCGCGCGGCGGCTCGCTGATGCGCTCTCGTACGTGCTCGTCGACACCGGCGCGATGTACCGCGCCGTGGCGCTCGCCGCGAAGCGGGCCGGGGTCCCGTGGTCCGACGAGCCAGCGCTCGCCGCGATGGCGCAGGCGCTCGTGGCCCGGAACGCGCTCGGCTTCGAGCGTGATCCGGGGCTCGGGATTCGCGTGAAGCTCCTGCACGAGGGGACGCTCGAGGACATCTCCGAGGCCATCCGCACCCCCGAGATGGCGCAAGGCGCGAGCACGGTCTCGGCCCATCCCGCGGTGCGCGCCGTGCTCCTCGATCTCCAGCGCCTCGCCGGACGCGCCGGCGGCGTCGTCCTCGAGGGACGGGACATCGGCACCGTGGTCTTTCCCGATGCGGAGGTGAAGTTCTTCCTCACCGCGAGCGCCGAAGTGCGCGCGAGCCGGCGCCATGCCGAGCTCGTCGCGAAGGGTCAGACGCTCTCCTTCGAGGAGACCCTCTCCGACGTGAAGCGCCGCGACGCGCAGGACGAAGGCCGCGCCATCGCGCCGCTGAAGCGCGCCGACGACGCGATCGTGGTCGACTCGACCGATCTCGACTTCGAGCAGACCGTGGCGCGCATGCTCACCGACGTGAAGCGGGTCGCAGGCGCATGAAGGCGCTCGCGATGAGCGCGCTCCTCGGCGCGCTCGTCCTCTCCGCCGCGGGGCTCGCCTGCGGGCCGGGTGACGGCGCGCCGGTCGCGACGGCGAAGCGCGAGACCTCCCCGCAGTGGCAGGACGTCTTCGACGGCACGCCCGAGATCTACGCCGTCATCCGTCCTCAGGCCATCAAGCGCGACGCGGTCTACGGATCGCTCTTCAAGAGCGTGATGCAGATGGCCCAGGCGCGCTCGGAGATGCGCGGCGTCACCACGCTCGAGGCGCTGGACGGCGCCGAGGAGATCGTGGTCGGCATCCGCAAGGACGCCCAAGGCGAGGACGCGTCGCTCGTCCTCCGTGGCGTCCCCGCGAGCCTCGACGCCGCAAAGATGACCGACGCCACCGGCCATCCCATCCTCCGCTTGGTGGACGCGCGCGCGAAGATCCCGGAGTACGAGTTCCTCGATCGCAAGAGCGCGACGAACGGCTCGGTGTTCGTGCTACCCGATCGGACGTGGGTGGGCACCATCGGGGAGGCCCGCGCCCGCGCGCGTCAGGCCTTCGCGGCGCCGTTCGGTCGCCCGGCGCTGAAGGCCGACCCCGCCGCCTTGGCCGTGGTGCGCTTCGACGCGACGACCTTCCTCGCGGGCGCGCGCTTTTCCAAGAACCCGGCGTTCGGTCCGCTGACCCGCAAGCTGCGCGCCCTCACGCTCGCGCTCATGCCTGGCAAGGGCGGCGTCGTCGCGACGCTCCAGTACGAGGACGAGGACGCGAGCGCCTGGGCCGAGATGCACGTCAAGCGTGTCATCGACGAGCTCGCGGCCGCGCGCCCGAACCTCGCGTGGCTGAAGGACGCGAAGGTGGGACACGAGGGCAACGCCGTGCTGGTCCGGGTGGCTGTGCCCACGCGGCTGCTCGAGGACCTCCCGCGCGCGAGCGGGGGCGATCTCTCACTCTGAATCGGCGTAAAAAGCGCCAGAATCGCGCAAAAGCTCAGGCGGTGTCCTTTGACTCCCCCTGGGCCCTGGGCTAGTTGCGTCGTCCCCGCGCCGTCCGGCGAGGGGAGAAAGGCGTCCTCTGCTCCCACAGAGCGAGGGCGAAACGAGGCTTAGTTCCAGAAACATGTCCACTGAAACCATCGAGCAATCTCAACACGAACCCGCCGGAGGAATGGATTCCTTCGCAGCCCTCTTCGAAGCCAGCGTCCAAGGGGGCGAGTTCGGCAAAGAGGGAGAGATCGTCAAGGGCATCGTCGTCGTCGTCCAGCGCGACAATGTCATCATC
>JAYTBL010000043.1:0-13039 GCA_043736975.1 Polyangiaceae bacterium | reverse complement strand
GCGATCGTCGCGGGCGACGCCACGCAGCTCTCACTCGATCGGCACGCCAAGGCGAGGCCGAGCGACGAGGAGCCATCGTTCAAGGCCGCAAAGCGGCTGCGCACCGCGGCGTCCGGCGTCGGCCACGCGAGCGCATCCCCGAGCGAGGAGCCGCCTGCCGCGGTCAACGAGGTCGGCGCGCCGCTGGAGCCTCCGAGGCCCGGCAAGCGCGCGCCGCTCGATGCGACGGACCCCTGGGGCTCGCGGTCACGCTGATTCGCGGAGCACGATCGTGATCTCGCGCGGCGTGGCGACCGCGATCGCGATCCGGCAGCCGTCGTGATCGCGGGTGGCGAGCCACCATGACGGCTGCTCGTCGTGGCCGGCGAGGAGGCGGACGGTCGGCCGTCGGCCCGCGGGGAAGTCGATGACGATGTCCTGCAGGGGCGCGGAGAGACCGAGCCCGCGGGCCTTGAGATAGGCTTCCTTCAGCGTCCAAAGCGACACCGCGCGTTCGCGCTGCGCGCTCGCGTCGAGCGCGTCGAGCGCGGCCCGCTCCGGCGCCGAGAACACGGCGGTCGCGATCTCCACGATCTCGGCGCCGCGCGCGAGCGGCTCGAGGTCGATGCCTACCGTCTCGCGCGCGACGGCGCACGCGACGAGCTCGGGGTGATTCGTCGCGTTGAAATCGAGCGCGCGCGGGGGGTCGAGGAACGGCCGTCCGTGCGGTCCCAGGCGATAGCGAAAGGACGAGGGGGCGTCGCCGAGGTAGCGCGCGAGCGTGGTGCGCACGAGCGCGCGGCTCACCGTCGATTCGCGCTGGTTCCGCGCGAAGCGAAAGCGCGCGACGCGTTCGCGCTCCTCGTCCGAGAGGAGCGCAGCCGAGATCCCGAGCTCGGCTGGCGCCACCGCCGGTGGCCGTGCAACCCAGACGTGGACCTCGTCGTCGCCTAGCGCTTCGTTCCCGCCCACGGATCTTCGCTCGGCAGCGGCGTCTTCTTCAGGACGGGACTTCCCGAGACCGCTCCCGCCGAGCCGCCGTACGGCAGCTCGTCGCCCATCTGCGTGGGCGCCGCCTTGCCCTTCGGGCGCTTCACGTCCGGCGCTTCGGGCGGCTGCGCGCCAGCGACGATCGCCGCGGGCTCGACAGGCGACGCACTCGACGCTGCGACGATGCGGCGGAGCTTCCGTGGCGCTCCGCCGTCCGCGCCTGCGTCCGGCCCGCGCTCGAGGTCCGGCTCCGGATCACGCGCGGCGATAGCGGGCGAGCTGCTCTCGCCAGGCCCAGCGCTGGCGCTCGGCGCTGCGACGGAGGCCGCGGCGCTCGCGACCGTCGACGCCATCGGCTCGTCCTTCTTTCCCTGACATCCGACAGCTGCAAGCAAGAGAAGTGAAACGACGATTCCCGACTTCATTCTTCGACCTCGGAGACTGTGACTTCACGCAGCAGGGCTCGAGCTGGGCGGCGACCAGTTGGGATTGGTCACGGAGGCCGGCTCGTCCTCGTCGTGCAGGGCGGCGATGGAAGGGGCGCTGTCACGCGCCGCCTGCAAGAGGGCACGCTGGAGCACGAGCGCGCTCGACGGACGATCCGCAGCCGTACGCCTCATCGCCCAGGCCACCACCTGCTCGATGCCGAGGGGCACGTCGGGGCGGAGGGAGCGGACGGGGCGGGGATCGTTGCGCAGGATGTTGGTCTGCAGCTCGATCGCGGTCGGAGCGGCGAAGGGATGGCGACCCGTCAACGCCTCGTAGAGGACGACGCCCACGGTGAAGATGTCCGATCGCTGATCGAGCACCTCGCCGCGGAGCTGCTCGGGGGACATGTACTGGACGGTCCCGCACAGACGGCCGGGCTTCGTGAGTCGCCGCTCGGCGGAGGCCGAGAGATCACGCGCCAGACCAAAGTCCACGATCTTCACGAGCGACGCGCAGCCTACGCGATCGACGAGGAAGACATTCGGGGGCTTGAGGTCGCGATGGAGGATCTGCGCGACGTGGGCGGCCTGGAGGCCGGACAGGATCTGCGCGAAGAGGTCGATGATGTTCGGCAGCGAGATCCGGCGCTGCGCGCGGATGCGCACGTCGAGCGTGTCGCCGACGAGTCGCTCGAGCACGAGGTAGGGCCCGCCGTTCGGCAGGACGCCGACATCGTGGATGTCGCAGATGTTCGCGTGCTGGATCGACGAGATGATCGACGCCTCGCGCGCGAGGCGGAGCAGCGCCTCCTCGGAGTCCGGCTTCGAGACGACCTTCACCGCCACGAGGCGCTTCAGCGCGATGTTCTCGGCCTCGAACACGGTGCCCATGCCGCCCGCGCCGATGGCGCGGAGGATGTGGTACTTCCCGTCGAGCACCGAGCCGATGAGCGGCGAGCGAGCCGTCGCCGCGCGTTGCGGAGCCGCGCGCTGGTTGATCTCGCTCTCGAGGGGCTTGCCGGTGACCGTGCACGCGCGCTCCGAGAGACGGTGAGGTTTGCCGCAGTGCGGGCACCATCGAAAGCCTTCGTTCACGGCGCGTCCTCGTCCTTGTTCCAGGGGTCTGCGGTGTCGATGGCCGGCTTGTGACGACGCGGCGCCTCGGGTCGAGCGCTCGGTACCGGTACGGCGCTCGCGGCGGGCGGCGGCGCGGGCGGCGGCGCGACCGGCGGACGCGCGATCGGAGCCGACGTGCGCACCATCTGAGGATGACTCGTCGCCGGAGGGCCGGCAACGTCCTTACGCGTTGCCGACCGGAGCTCGACCTCGACATGGGACGGCTCTACCGACGCCGCGCTCTCGCGGGCCGACGCCGACGTCAGCGAGGTGGTGGCCGAGGTCGACGACGCGAGGCCGACGCCCCTCCCCCGCTCGCCCCCCGGGATCTTCAGCTCGATCGCGAGCACCACCGCCCCCAGCGCGACGAGCGCCATGCCGGCCATCAGCAGGTTCGCACGCGTGCGGCTCGCGACCGGCAGCGGCGGCGCGGCCGGGACGGATCGCGGTCCCATCTGCACGGGGGCGAGCGACTCGATCGGCGCGGCGGCCACGTTCTGCGAGGCGGTCGAGCCGAGGAGCGTCGCCATCGACGGCGCGTCGTGGGCGGAGCGGCTGGCGCGCGCGATCACCGCGCGGACGTCAGCACGCTCCTTCTCGAACATGTCCCCGACCAGCCGGCCGAGCCGTCGGCGCGCGGCGACGAGCGACTCGGAGAGGAAGCCCTCGAGATGGTCGCGCAGCTCGCCCGTCGTCCCGTAACGGTCCTCGGCGCGGAAGGCGAGCGCCTTGATGCACATCGCATCGAGCTCGCTCGGTACGGACGGGTCGACCGAGCGCGGCGACGGATCGAAGTCGCCGGTCACGAGCGCGTGGATGATGTCGAGGTCGTGCAGCTCGCCCCAGAACCGCTTGCCGGTCGCCGCCTCCCAGAGAAGGAGGCCCGCGGCGAAGAGGTCGGAGCGTCGATCGATCTCCGAGCCGAGCGCCTGCTCGGGAGACATGTAGCGCACCTTGCCCTTCACGACCCCCTGACGGGTCTCGGCGACCCGGCCCGCTGCCTTGGCGATGCCGAAGTCGACGACCTTGATCGCGCCGTCGTAGGTCACGAACACGTTCTGCGGATTGACGTCGCGATGGACCACGCCGAGCGGGCTTCCGTCGTAGTCAGCGAGCTCGTGGGCGTGATGCAAGCCCGAGAGCACATCTGCGACGACGAGGCAGCTGAGGTCGCGCGGGAGCTCGACCCCGGAGCGCGAGGCGCGACGCTGGACCCGATGGAGCGGCTGCCCATCGAGGAACTCCATCGCGAGGTAATACTCTTCGTGCTCGAAACCTACCTCGAGCGTCTGCACGACGTTCGGGTGATTGAGGCGTGCGCTGATCCGCGCCTCGTCCACGAGCATGGCGACAAACTCGGGATCCTCGACGAGGTTCGGCCGCAGGCGCTTGACCACCGCCAGCTTGGTGAAGCCCGAGCCGGTCGGCCCAGCGATCATGGCGAGGTAGACGTCGGCCATGCCGCCCTGGCCGAGCTCCGCAATGAGCCGATATTTTCCGAGGGTCGCCGGTGCTGCCACGGGAGAAGAGGGCTGCAAGGGGCGGTCCCGGTCGTGGTCGCCTGCGAACCGAGCGATTCCACGTCTTTCGCTGTGGTGGCGAGGTCCACAGTGGACGGACTGACCTCGATCGTGAGGAAGTCGACTCCACGAGGAGAGGCTGCGAGAATCGGGTAGACTGTCCAGACCGCTTCTCGAGCGGCGCTCTATGTCCGACGACGAAAAAGAAGACGGCCCCGCCATCCACAGGGTGGAGACAATCCCTCCTCCCGACGGAGAGGACGACGCCTACAGCGCGCCCACCAAGGTCGGGCCGATGGCCGACGCCGCCGTCCGCGAGCTGATGCAAGCTGCGGAACGGAGGGCCGCGGAGCTCTCCGCGCGCCTCGCGGAGAAGAAGGCGGCGTCCGTCGCGGCTGCAAAAGTCGCGTCCTCGCTTCCCACGCCGATGTCCGTCAAGCCAACCGGGGTCGCTCAGACCCCCGCGTCCTCCAAGCCGCCCGCGACCGCGCCTGCATCATCGCCCGCGCCATCCTCGGGCTCGGGCTCGGGCGCGGCCGCCTCGTCGACCGCTCCGCCCTCACCGCGACCGGCCGCCACCGGCCCGGTCAGCGGTCGGTCTCCTGCTCCGCCGATCGGTCCGGTGGGCCGATCGGTGCCGTCGGCGGCGCCGACGTCGGCCAAGCCGCCGACGATGGCCCCTCGCCCCGCCGCGATCCCTCGCGTGGATGCCGCGATGGCGACGCCTGCGCCCATCCCCGCGCCGTCGCCGCCTGCCGTGCCCGCGCCGCCCGCGCTCCCGGTGATGACCATCGAGCCCGCGGCGCTCGCGGCGCTCACGGCGGAGCCGTTGCCGCCGGCCGCGTCGCCCTCCGAATCCGCACCGAACACGCCGCCGCGCCTCTACGACGAGAAGGACGAGACCGAGGACGCCGCGACGCTCCTCCACAAGTCCGCGGCGCCGCCGCGCCAGGAGCACACCGCGCTGCTTCCCTCGGCAGTCGCCCCGCACAAGCCGACCACCCAACCGCGTGAACCGATCCCGTTCGATCGCGCGATCGCGGCGCCGGTGAGGGAGCCCGAGCCGCCGCGCGTGCTCTTGATGCCGCTGGTGGTCGGCTTCCTGATCTTCGCGATCGGGCTCGGCTTCTACATCTGGGCGCGCTGAGCGCTCCCGAGCCTGCAAGGGTTTCGCGAATCGAACGCGAGCTTCAGAGCTCGTGCTTCCGGATCAGCCGGTAGATGTAGGTGCGGTCGACCTCGGCCTCGCGCGCGGCCGCGGCGACGTTGCGATCGTGCCGGAGCAGCAGGCGGCGCACGTACTCCTTCTCGCCCGAGTCGATCCACGTCTCGCGAAAATCCTTGTAGGCCTGCTCGAACATGCGCGTGTCGGTCAGGCTCATCGTGGTCGGCGGCGGATTGGACGACGTCGACCCAGGCAGGCGCGAGGCGCTCGCTGCCGTCGAGACGTCGGGCGCCGCGACGATGTCGCGCTGGGAGCTCATCGCCAGCGCCTCGGTCGCGCCCAGCGCGCGCGCCCGGTCCACGAAGTTTCGCAGCTCGCGGACGTTGCCGCGCCACGGCCGCGTGAGCAGCTCGCGCATCAGCTCCGCCGGCACGAGCGAAGGACCGCCCGAGCTCCGGAGGAAATGCGTGACGAGCGGCTCGATATCCTCTTTGCGCAGCCGCAGCGCGGGAACGTGAACCGGCAGGACCGCGAGCCGGAAGTAGAGGTCTTCGCGGAACTCGTTGGCGTTGACCATCGTGAGGAGATCGCGGTGCGTCGCCGAGAGGAAGCGGACGTCCACGTTGCGATGCGTATGCTCGCCCACACGCCGGACGGTGTGCGACTCGAGCACGCGGAGGAGCTTCGGCTGCATGGAGATCGGGAGCTCGCCGATCTCGTCGAGGAACACCGTGCCGCCCTCGGCCGACTCGATCGCGCCCGCGCGCGCGGTGACTGCGCCAGTGAAGGCGCCGCGCGTGTGCCCGAACAGCTCCGCGTCGAGGAGGTTCTCGGGGAGCGCGGCGCAGTCGACGACCACGAATGGCTTCGAAGCGCGCGGCGACGCATCGTGGATGGCGCGCGCGACGAGCTCCTTGCCGGTGCCCGTCTCGCCCGTCACCAGGACCGCCGCATCCATCGGCGCGAGGCGCGCGAGCGTCGCGAAGAGCTCGCGCATCGCGACGCTCGTCCCCACGAGCTTGCCGAAGCCTGCAGTCGGCCAGATCTCGATGTTGCGACGCTGCGTCGGGTTGTAGTCGACGACCAGCTCGGTCGAGCCGAGCCGGATCTTGCCGCGATCCGGCACGCGCGCGCCAAGCACCTGGAGGCCATCCACGAACGTCCCGTTGCGGCTCCCGAGGTCGCGCACCCAGAGGCCGTCCTGCTTGGCCTCGAGCTCTGCGTGCAGGCGCGAGATCGTGGGATCACCGATGACGATGCCGGAGCCGGGCGCCGAGCCGAGCAGCACCTTGCCGTCGATCACGGCGTCGTGCTTGCCGGCGGAGTCGACCCACGTGACGCGCGGCTGACTGCGCGATTGCTCCGTGAGGGCGAGCGGGTTGAGCCGCGTTTCCTCCACGGGGGGATCGGTGTACGTCATCGACTGGGGAGCTTATCGCAAGCGCTCGCGAGCGGAAATCACCCTAACCGTCGGGCTCGAAATCGACCCGGACGTGGATTTCCGTCGGCTCGTCCTGCTCCGGGTCCTCGACGACGGGGATCGTGGGGGCGGGCCGACGGAAGTTCCGCATCTGCTCGGCGCGGGCCACGCCGGCGGTCCGGAACTTCGCCCACTCCGTGAGCAGCGCGTCGCGAAACTTTACCGCTGTCGCAAAACGACGCTCCCGGTCCTTCGCCAGAGCTCGCGCCAGCAGGCCGTCGAAGCCCAGCGGGAGATCCGGCCGCAGGCTGCTCAGCGTCGGCAAGGCGCGGAGGACGATGTCGTGGGCGAGCGCGACGAACGACTCGCCACCGAACGCGCGGCGGTTCAGGAGCATCTCGTAGAACGTGAGCCCCGCTGCCCAGACGTCGACGCGCTCGTCGAGGTCGCGCTCGCCGTTGATCTGCTCGGGCGCGAGGTACATCGGCGTGCCGGGCACGACATCGGTCGTGGTGATGGCGCTCATCTCCTCGTCGGGCGTCGCGTCGCGCGGGTTCCACGCCGTGGACGGCAGCAGCTTCGCGAGCCCGAAGTCGATGATCTTGATCGACGGCGCCGCGCCGCGCGGCGTGGTCAGGAAGATGTTGCCCGGCTTGATGTCGCGGTGGAGCACCCCCACGGCGTGCGCCGCGGAGAGGCCCTCGAGCAGCTGCATCATGACCGCGACGGCATCCGCGGCGGACAGCGGACCGCTCTCGATCAAACGACGACGCAGGGTCTCGCCCTCGAGCCGTTCCATCACGATGTACGCGGCGCCGCGGTCCACGCCCACGCCCAGCACGCGGCAGCACCGTCGGTGCACGACCGACGCAGCGGTCTGACCCTCCCGGCGGAAGCGCCGGACGTTCTGCGGCGACGCCGCGCTCGCGCCGAGCACCTTGATCGCCACCTCGTCGTGCGTCGCCACCTCGATCGCGCTGTAGACGACGCCCATGCCGCCGGAGCCGATCCGCTCGCCGATCCGGTAGCCTCGTCCGAACAGCGTCCCCGGCGCGAGGAGCCCGCGCGGCAGCTCCGGGCGGAGGCCGAAGACCTGCGGCACGTTACCGCTGCTGTCGGGTGAGAGCCGTGGAAGCGCGCTCCCGGAAGAGCGGCTCTTCGGGGGGCGTTTCACGGGCATTGCTCAGCGTACCTGGGTCCTCCGCTCGTCATCTTCGAGATCGACGAGCGTCGGCGCCTCCGGCCGGAACGAGGGCGGGGTGTGCCGCGAGCAGGGCACGCGCTCGCACACCGCGGCGAGCGCGCGCCGGAACGCGCCTGCGGTCAGGAATCGCCGCTCCGGATCCTTCGCCAGCGCCATCGCCAGGACGTCGTCGATCCCGGGGGGCAGATCGTCGCGTAGCGTTGTCACGCCGGGGGGCGCCTCGAAGATGATGCGGCGCACCAGCCCGTCGAGCGTCTCGCCGGTGTAGGCACGGACGCCGGAGAGCATCTCGTAGAGCGCGAGCCCGGCGGCATAGACGTCGACCCGCTGATCGACGCTGCCGCCGAGGAGCTGCTCGGGCGCGAGGTAGTGGAGCGTGCCGGGGATGTTGTCGGGCGAAGTGATCTGGTCGGTGCGCGCCAACGCGTCCACGTCGTCCGCGTGCAGGACCTTGGCGAGACCGAAGTCGATCAGCTTGAGCCGCGGTTCGTCGCCCCGCGGCGAGGTCATGAAGATGTTGCTCGGCTTCACGTCGCGATGGATGACGCCCGTGGCGTGCGTCGCCGCGAGAGCGTCGAGCAGCTGGCAGGTGATGGCGAAGGCGTCGCCGAGCGACAGCGCGCCGAGGGCGCTGAGGCGCGCGCGCAGCGGCTCGCCGTGCAGGCGTTCCATGACGATGAAGGGAGTGCCCCCTTCGACGCCCAGATAGTGGACCTGGCAGACGTAGTCGCTCCGCACCGCCACCGCGGTCTCGGCCTCGCGGCGGAGGCGCTTGAGCGCGTTGACGTTCCCGTCCACGCGCGTCAGAGCCTTCAGCGCCACCTCGCAGCCAGTCTGGAGATCGATGGCCTCGAAGATCGTGCCCATGCCGCCCGCGCCGATGGCGCGCGTGACGCGATAGCGCTTCGCGACGACGCAGCCTCGCATCGAACCGAAGCCGCGGCGCACCAGGGTGCGTGACGCGGGCGCGACTCCGGAGAGAGCGCTCATGCGACGAGCACGTCCTCGCCCTGCGGGGGCTGTTCGATCTGCACGACCAGCGCGGTGACGTTGTCACGGCCGCCTTCGTCGTTGGCGCGCGCGACGAGCATGCTCGCCGCGTCCTCGGCGTCTCCCTCGGCGAGCAGGACGTCGCGGATCTCCTCGTCGGTCAGCATCTTCGTGAGACCGTCGGTGCACAGCAGGTACACGTCGCCGGCGCGCGGTTCGAGCACGGCGACGTCCGCCTCGACTACCCCCTTCGGGCCCACCGCGCGGCTGAGGTGGACCGCGCTTCGTCCCGTGACCCCTAGCTCGGCCATGGTGTGATCACGCGTGAGCAGCTCGAGCGCGCCCTCGCGCAGGCGGTAGCAGCGGCTGTCGCCCACGTGACCGACATAGAGCCGGCCGCGCTCCGGGCAGAAGCGCGCGGCAACGACGGTGGTGCCCATGTCCGAGAGGCGGAGATCGCGCGCGGCGGCGCGGCGGATCGACTCGTTCGCGGCGGCGAGGCTCTGCACGAGCTCGGCGGCGAGCGGCGGGACGTTGGTGAGGATGCAGGGGCTCGCGATCCCATCGATGAACGCCGTGGCGATGGCGTCGACCGCGAGCTGGCTCGCGACGGCCCCACCGCAGTGGCCGCCCATGCCGTCGGCGACGGCGTAGACGGTGTGCTTGCGCAGGACGAGCAGCGCGTCCTCGTTCGCGCTGCGGCGCTTGCCGGTGTCGGTCTTCCCCGCGGCGCGCACCGCGAAGAGCGCGCGGCCTGCGGCGGGCTGTTCGCCCTCGGCGGCGGGTTCGCAGCGGACGTTGCGCACCGAGGCGCCGCCGCCGAGCGTCGGCTCGTCGGCTTCGTCGTCGACCATCACCGTGACGCGCACCGGCTGCAGCGCGAGCGGCGCGAGCCGCGCGGGCCGCGCGGGCCGTGCGGGCCGTGCGGGCCGTGCGGGCCGTGGGGATGGCGACAGCGGCGGCGCGGAGGCGCTCGCGAGGCGCCGGAAGAACCCGAAGAAGCCCGACACCACTCAGGACTCCGGCGGAGAAAAGATGGCGGATTGCGACGCCGGCGCGCCGTCACGGCGGACCAGCCCGCTCTGGCGAGAGTCGGCGGCCGACGCGTGCTCGCAGCACGCCGTCCACTCGAACGAGACCGAGCCGCAATCCTCGCACACCGCGACGGCGCGATAGTCGTTGGGACGCGTGAGGTAGTCGGCCGCGAGCAGCGAGGCGAGCCGGTCCACGAGCGACATCGACGGGTCGTCGATCGGCACGTGGCCGAGCGCGCCATTGTCGTCCTGCGCGCCGACCACGAAGCCGAGGTCGACCACCTGCTCCACGAACCGCGGCGGCGGCCCACCGGCGCAGCTCGCGAGGAGGCGACGCACGAGATCGGACGCATCCATGATCGCGAGCTCGAAGCCGCCGTCGAGCGCGATGGTGCGCGTCACCTGGCCGAGCCGCGCGAGGCCGCGGGTGGCTGGGCGGTAGGACTCGACGAACCAGGCGTCGAGGTCGACATGGCTCCAGCCGCCTGCGGTACCGGCGACGAACGCGAGCACGGCCTCCCGGCAGCGATCGGCGATCCCGTGTACCGAAATCCCCTCAGGTAGCCGACGGAAGCGGCGGTTCTCCGACTGACGAAGCGGGTCGGGCATGCGGTCGATGGCAGCAAGGAGCATTCCCTGCTCCAGCACCGCGAGATCGAGGGCTTTTCGACGCAGGAGTCGCCCGTGCGTCGACAACCGCCATCCACTCGTGGGACGGGCCGTCTACAGCGGCGGACGCGGGGACCTCATCATCGGGCCTCAGCGCCGGCCACGCGCGCGGCGGTAGACCGTGATGATGGGGACGCCGTCGTGTGTGAGAACGTAAGCAGGCGTCGAGGAGCGGTACTCGGTCCAGATGTTGTAGTCGACCTCGTTGATGTGCTGCTCGTGGTGCACGATCGAGAGCTCAGCCTCGGCCGGGCTCGACACGCCGCGCAGCGTCTCCGGGATACGCTTCTCCGCGATCAGGCGCTGCCACGACGGCCACGCGGTATCCATGAAGTAGAGCGTCTCGCCGGGCTTCGCGTTGGCCGCGAGCCACGGCGCGAGGCTCTCGGTCGTGAAGCCCCAGAACTGCCGGTTGAGCCCGAGGTCGGCGCCGCCCGCGGTGCCGCCGACGATCGGCACGTACGCAGAGAGGCCGAACGGATGCGAGTGCACGGTGGTAGCGAGCGCGCCGCCGAAGCAGCAGGCGACCACCACGACCTGCGCAGCCATGCGCTTCGTGGCATCGAGCGTGGTCCGCTTCTCGAGGAGCAGCGCGAGGCGCGTCCACACGAGATCGAAGCCGCGGCCCGCGAGGATCGCGAGGAAGGGGTAGGCGGTGATCCAGTGCTTCGTGCCCCCGAAGATGGGCGTGCGGGGCAGCAGAAACGGCCCGAGCGCCACGGCGATCGCGAGGAAGATCAGGAGATCGGTCTGCGCGCGATCCCTCTCCGGCGTCACCTTCGGCCACGCCAGCCCCATCGCGAGCGCGAGGCGCGCGAGGAGCGCGCGCGCCCGGTCGAAGGCGCCTACCGCGAAGAGCACCAGCGAGATGGTGGGCACCGTCGCGGCGATCATCACCGGCATGTAGCTGCGCGGCGAGGGCGGGCCGAAGTAGGTCTGACCGAGGAACTCGATGTTGTAATAGTCGTGATGGACGTGGAAGTTCACGTACTCTTGGATGCGCGGGAGCGTGTCGTTCCAGAGCCACGGCCACAGCAGGATGAAGATGGCCGGGCCGAGCACCACCATCGCCACGAGCGACGTGGGGATCGGGATGCGTGAGCTCTTCGCGGCGTGTCGCGACATCGCGCGCCCATGCACCAGCAGCGCGTGCGGCAGGAAGACCGCGGGCAGCATCCACGCGTTGTGCTTCGTCTCGAGCGTGAGGCCGTAGACGATGCCCGCGAGCAGCGCCCAGCTCAGGCCGCCCTCCTTCTCGGAGCGCCAGTAAATGTAGATGCACGTCGTCCACATCGCCATGATCGGGACGTCGAAGCAGGCGAGATGTGCGTGGTAGAAGACGCGCGGCATCAGGCCGAGCGCGATCGCCGCGATGACGCCCGCGCGCCGGGAGTAGGCGCGCGCTGCGAACAGGTACGTGACGAAGAGCGCGAGCCCCATCATCAGCATGCCGGGGAAGCGGAAGGCGGTGCTGTCGTCCTCGAAGACCTTGAAGCGATCGTGCAGGAGCGTGTGCGAGATCGCAAACAGGCTCTTCATGAGCGCCGGGTGCTCGTGATTGTTCTGCCAGATGGGATCGATCGACGTGCGCTCGAGGGCCTTCATCGGCGCGTCGGCGAGGAGCGCGAACCAGCGCTTGTAGTCGTACGCTGCCGTGAAATAGAAGCCCTCGTCGCGCGAGAATCCGAGGCTGCGCGCGGTGGCGAGGAGCCAGCCGACGTAGACGGCAGCGATCCCTCCGCCGATGAACGGATCGGGGTTCTTGCGGACCCACTCGCGCGCCTGGATGGTGAGACCCGGGAGCGCGTCCTTCTTCGTTGCAGGCGGCTCGGTGCTCTCTTCGGACCGCTCTGCCTTCGTGGGCTTCTCCGCGTTGGCGGCCTTTTTCTTCGGCGCGGCAGGCTTATCGGGCTTCGCCGTGGACGTCGACGTCGAAGCGGCCTCGTCTTGCTTCTGCGCGTCGTCTTCGCGGGCGACCCCGGGCGGATCGGTCTTCGCGACGCGCTCCGGATCGTGCGAAGCGTCTTCGTCCTGCTTCTGCGCGTCGTCGTCGCGCGCCACGCGCGGCGGATCCGTCTTGCGCTCGCGCTCCTCGCGTTCGCCGTTCGGCGCCTCCTCCTCGGAGTCGTCCGACTTGTCGACCGGCTCGCTCACGGGGCGCTCCGCGTGTCTGCTTCGAAGCAGTAGGCCCGCGGGCCGTTGCCCGTGACGTCTGCCACGAGATCGCCCTTCTTGCCGGCGAGCTCCGGCGTAGGGAACTCGAACCCGGTCCAGCCGACGCCGACCCGATGCACGTTCTGACCGATGGGTCGATCGAACGCAGAGAACGCGACGTTGATGCGCTCGGCAGAAGGCGTGCGCTCGTTCACCCATTGCACGCCGGAGTGCCCGTGCAGCGAGGTGCCGAAGCTCACGTTCGAGAACTTGATACGCAGCACGCCCGACGCTCCCGGCGGAGCCGCGAAGATGCAGAGGTGCCCATGGTGATCGAGGGCGTGCAGTACGGCGAGGCCCACATGACCGG
>JAYTBL010000042.1:0-2219 GCA_043736975.1 Polyangiaceae bacterium | reverse complement strand
GCGCAAGCCGGAAGCGGCGATCGCGGCGGTCCCGGTCGTGGAGGCGAAGGAAGGCGACTCGTCGAGCCGCCTCCCGCCTCCCGCCGGCAACGCGTGAGGCAAGGGCCTGCCTAGAACACCGAACAGGTTGATTCGGTCGGCTTTCCGCCGTTTTGCGTCGCATCGCTTCGTTGCTCCTCCTCGGATAGCAGCAGTATCCGTCGTCGTCGCGCCTTGCGCTGCTCGCAACGCGGCGGAAATCCTCGGTCATCAACCTGTTCGGTGTTCTAGCGGGCGTAGCGGAAGAAGAGGTCGCCTTCCAGGGTGGCGCTGAACGTCGGGGCGCGGTCGCCCGACGCCATGAAGAGGACCACCGCGTCGAGGACGCTCTGCGCGCGCAGGATCCGGTTGTGGCCGAGACCCGACGTGCTGATGAGCTGGCCTTGCGGAGCGGCCTTCGCCAGGCTCGCGCCGTCGGACATCGGGACCACGCGATCCTCGTCGTCGTGCACCACGAGGAGGGGAGGCGCGTAGCGCTCGGCGTCGGCGCGGACGTCGAGGTCGTCGATGCGGACGCCGTAGCGCGACTCGAGACGGGCGAACATTGCGCTCAGAAGCTCCGGCTGCAGATCGAGGAGCTTCGCGAAGCCTGCCGAGAAGCGGTCCGGGCTCATCGGTGGTGAGACGAGCGCGAGGCGGTCGGCGCGCAGGCCGAGGCGCGTCGCATAGAGTGTCGACGCGCCCCCGACCGAGTGACCGATCACGCCGTGGAGGCGCCCGAGGTGGGCGCCCGCGGACGCGACCGCGCGCGCGTGCTCGACGAGCGAGGCGGTGCGCGTCGGCGCGTCGCCGTGGCCCGGCGCGTCGAACGCCACCACCGAGAGGCCCTCTGCGAGGAGCGGAGCAACGAACGCGCCGAGCTGCGAGCCGCGCCCCTCCCACCCGTGCACGAGCAGCACCGTGGAGGCGGCCGAGCCCCAGCGCCACGCCGGCAGGAAGCTGTCCTGATGCGGGATCTGGAACGACTCGGCGGACGCAAGGATCTCCTCCTCCCACGCCTGACGCCGGTGCCGAGGCGCGGTGAGGAAGAGGCGCTCGGCGCACGCTGCCGCCAGCGTGGGAGCGGTGGGCGCAAGCATACGCAGCCCGAGGCGCGCGGCTGCGACGGCCAGCGCAGGGCGTCGCGGCCTGGGCGCGGGACGCTGGCTCTTTTGAGTACGAACGATCGTGCTATTTGTGGCGCGAACTCGGAGGGACATGCGGAGCGCTCCTCGGGACAATGGATGATCGGTCGCGCGCGAGCGTTGCGCGCGCGGGTCAGTTGGGTAGGCGCGCGTCGGTGAGGATGCGCTCGAAGGACGCGCGGGTGCGGCGCTCGGCGCGCGCAGGCTCCACGATGCGGCGCAGGAAGTGGTAGCCGCCGGCGAGGGAGTACGTCTCGTGGGCGAGGAGCTCGACGTCGAGATCCTTGCGGAAGTGCTTCTCCTCGATGGCGATGCGCGCCGCTCCCGCGAGGACGCCGAGCCAGTCCTTCTGCGACGCGAGGTAGCGATCGAGCGCAGGACCCGGGCGATCGTCGAGCTCGACGCCCGCCTGGATGAAGATGCAGCCGCCGGGCATGAAGTCGACCTTGGACCACGCGAGCCAGTTGTCGAAGAGCGCGCGGAGGCGCGGCTCGCCGCGCGGCTTCTTGAGCGCAGGCGCGACGACGAGCGCCACGAAGCGCGCGGTCGCCTCGTCGAGGATGGCGACCTGGAGGTTCTCCTTCGACGAGAAGTGCGCGAAGAGCCCGCTCTTCGACATGCCGACGTGCTCGGCCAGCTTGCCGATGGTTAGTCCTTCCAGGCCCACCTGCGTGGCGAGCGAGAGGGCGGACCCGAGGATGCTGGAACGGGTCTCTTCGCCCTTGCTCATGCCATGAAATTAGGACGGTCGTGCTGGAAGTCAAGCGGACCCCGCGCCACCTTCGTCAACGTTCGCGCGTAACCCTCTTGACGGGAGTCCCCGAGGTGGCCTAACTACGCGTCCTCGAACGAAGCATCGGGCGGGTAGCTCAGCGGTAGAGCGCTGGCTTTACAAGCCGGATGTCGCAGGTTCAAGCCCTGTCCCGCCTACCAGGCGCGTCAGAGTCAGCAGCAGCAGAGGAAGCAGAGACGAAACGAGTTGGGGCGGTAGTTAAGTTGGTTATAACGCCGGCCTGTCACGCCGGAGGCCGCGGGTTCGAGTCCCGTCCGCCCCGC
>JAYTBL010000041.1:0-5731 GCA_043736975.1 Polyangiaceae bacterium | reverse complement strand
CCTCGTTCGCTTGGGCGACGGGTTCGACGGGCAGCGGCTTGGCGGACATGCCCTACCGTACTACGCCGACCGCGATTGACGCTCACCGCTCACCGCTCACCGCTCACCGGGCCCTTCCGGGTCGCGTGGCCGCGAGACCCAACAGCTCGAACGGGAACGCCAGCACGTACCTCGGCAACGGTCCGTCGTACACCTCGCGCGCATGACGCAAGAAGTCCTCGAGGTGCTCCTTCGCGAGGCCGAAGAGCACCGACTCCTGAGGACGACGCGGGACGACGCGGGACATAGGCAGCCGCAAGTCGCGACACACCCATTCTCTGGCTCGATGCGTGCCAGCGTCACGCTCCTGCAATTGGTACGGGAGAACCTCGAGACGTTCCTGGCGTGGACGCGGGAGACCTACGAACGCCCGCTCCCTCGTTGGTCGTTCAGGTCAGCGGGGGTTGCCGATACACTGCGTCGACGTCATCACGATGTGGGGGAGACCCTGCAAGCGAGGGCGCCCGCGATCGTCTACCGCGGTGACGACGCCTTGCTTGCCCGACGTCGTCGAAGGGCCGCCACCACGAGGCCGAGTGCGGCGAAGGGCGCGAGACTACGCGCGGAGACGCAGGAGCGCGCGGACATCGTGCAGCCCCTGTCTCCCCCGTCGCCCGTCGCGGCGACCACGCCGCCGCCCCCAGGATCGCCGGAGCCGGGGCTTGCATTCACCGGCCCGACGTAGGAACACGTTGGACCGGCGCCCTGATCGCCCCAGACACAGTTCGGAATCCCAAGACAGGCCGCCTCGGAGCTCGCGCTGGTACAAGCGCTCCCCCCGTCGCCAGCGTCAGCGGCCGACGCGTCGCCGGTGTCCGCGTGCGCATCGACCGTGGTCGAACCGACGAGCACTGCGGCGAGGAGCACGACGAGAGCCCGAAGTTTCAGCATGGGCTTGGCGTAGCATGCGAGCTTCATCGGAGCATCAGTTCCCGAACGGGACGACGTTCCCGACGAAGAAGCACTCGGGACCGTGGCCCTGGTCTCCCCACGCACACCCCGTTTCGTCGAGGCAGCTCGACTCGGTCGTGTTGTGCGAGCAAACGCTCGGCGATGGCACGGGCGTGGCGCCCGGCGGCGACGGCACGGGCGTGGCGCCCGGCAGCTCCGGTGGGACAGGCTGAGCGTCGACGTCGCCGACGAAGAAGCACTCGGGACCGTCGCCCTGGTCTCCCCACGCACAGCCGGTGCCGGCGAGGCACGCGTCCTCGCCCGTCGCGGTGCAAACGCTCGGCAGCTCAGGTGAGGCGGCAGGCTTCGTCTCGCCACTCTTGGTGATGGTGTCCTTAGTGCTTGCCGTCGTGTCGGGCTCGCTTGCCGCACACCCCGCGAGAAGGCTGATGGAGACAGAAAGAAGGAGAGAAAGCTTGGTCATGGGACGATGCACCTTTCGAGTGAAGCCAGCGCCCGTCGTGGACGCCGTTGCGCTACGTCCTGGAGACACGCCCCAACGCCAGCTGGCGCACGCCTTCCGAAACAAAAGCGAAAAGGCGGACCCACAAGGTCGGCAAAGTCAGGTGATTACATATTCTTACGGCTTATCGGCGCGCCGCAAATGCTTCGAGGCGACGCAGCGGCTCTCGCCCTCGGGCTCCCGCGACGCGGAGGCGGCGACGCGCGACGTCGAGCAGCGCGGGGATCTCTTCCGGCCGCAGCTTGGCGGCCGCGAGCGCCTCCGCAAGTGCGAGCGCTGCACCGCCGACGACGAGGGAGTCCGACAGCGTCGCATCCTGCGCGACGACCGCCCCAAGGCACGCGGCCGCCTCGCTGGCGCGGCCAAGCGCGAGCAGGGCCGCCCCTTCCTCTGCGAGGGAAGACGCGACCAGGGGATGTGCCGACCCGAGCGCAGTGCGCGCGAGCGTCTGAGCCTGGCGCGCTCGCTCGGCCGCGTCGGCGAAGCGGCCTTCGCCGTTGAGGAGTCTTGCGTCGACGAGGAGCGTGTCGACCCGCGCGGGGTGGTTCGGTCCGAGCTCCTTTGTCAGACGCGCATCTGCTTCTTCGACACTCTCTCGCGCGCGTCGCATCTGGTGGAGCGCGCCGTGAGCGATGGCGAGGTTCACGAGCGAGTTTGCGATTTCAGGATGAGTATCGGCGCGCGTCGCCTTGCGAATTGCGAACGCGCGACGCAGCGACGCGAGCGCGTCATCGTTCTCACCGAGCCCGAGCTCGGCCAGCCCGAGGTTGTTCCAAGCGCTTGCGACGAGCGGATGCTCGGCGCCGTGAACGTTCGTCTGGATCGCGATCGCGCGTCGGTGGTGCTCCCGCGCCTGCTCGAAGCGCCCGAGGTCCTGCGCGACGAGCCCGAGGTTGTTCAGCGAGCTCGCGACGGCTGGATGCTCGGTGCCGAGCAGCTGTGTTCGAAGGGCGAGCGCCTCTTCGTGGGCTGCGAGCGCCCCTTCGAGCTTGCCCTCGTTCCACAGGGTGAGCCCCCGGTTGTTCAACGCGTCGGCGACGAAAGGATGCGCGCGGCCGAACGCTTGCGTCCAGAGGACACTTGCCCGGTCGAAGCGCTCGCCGGCGAGTGAATACTTTCCCTCCGCCCATAGTAGCGTCCCCACGTTGTTCTCGAGGTGCGCTGCGAGGTCCGCTCGACCGCCGGCTCGCAGAACGGCGCCGCGCGCGGCGAACTCGAGCGCGTGACCTACTTCGTGACGCGCCCGGCGATATCCGGTGACCCACACAAGAAGCGTGCGTGCCTTGGCCGCAACCTCGTCGTGTCGACTGACCTCTGCTTCCTCGGCGGCTCGATGGAGCGACTCCTCTGCGCCTGCGGAGTCGGACAGCTCGTCGCGCAGCGATCCCTGGACGTAGTGCGCCTCCGCCTGGACCGGCACGTACGCCAGAAGCTCCGCGGTCGCGACGCACGCATTGGCGACCTCGATGCCGCTCTTGTATCGCCCGGAGTCGAGGAGCGCCTTGGCTCCGGCAAGTCGGACGCGCAGCCTCTCGACCTCTGCACGCGTCTCGGGATGGTCGGGAGGGAGCGGCTGCATCGCGAGCGCCGCGTCCGAGCGGCAGGCCTCGATCGGCGTCAGCTTCCCGACCGCTGTCACAGCGTTCTCGACCACGGTCTCGTCTGCGTCGGAGAGCAAGTCGATGACCGCGCCGAGCTCGATGAGGCGGCGCTGCAGGCACGACGACCGAAGCGCGAAGGTCTCCTCCGACTGTGCCTTTGCGACCCGGGTCGCTTCGCACGCAGCGCGCTCGTCGGTCGAGAGCCGCTTCGCAAAATCGTCGATCGAGCGCTCGAGAGCGGGCAGTACATCGCGCGCAAACGGACTCCCGCTCGCTTCGAATCGGGTGCGGATGGCACTGCGCTTGCTAGTGCTCCACACCATCGCGACGTCCTCGCCGGACGACACGCAGATGCGCGCCCGTTCGGTTCGGACGCGATAGCCTGCCAAGGCGGCGGCTCCGATCACGGAAGCGGCGCCGAGCGCGATGACGGTACGACGGCGCCGCCGTCGAGGGGCGTGAACGAGCTCGTCGAGCAGCGCCGCCATCGAATCGAAGCGCTCGCTCTTGTCCTTCGCAAGCGCGCGCGCCAGCGCTCGTCGGATCGGTGCTCCGGCCTCCCTCGCCGCGCCCGGGAACCGGAGCGGGCGAGTCGCGGTCACTGGCTGCTTCGGCCTCACGCCGTAGAGCGCTTCGAACAAGGTCACGGCAAAGCTGTACTGGTCCGAGCGAGCGTCGAGCACGGCTCCTTCGCGCTGCTCTGGCGACATGTACGCAGGGGTCCCGCTGATCTCGCGCGAGCCTTCCGCGGTGGCCGCGGTGTCCAGTTTGCGGACGGCCCGGGCAAGGCCGAAGTCGGTCACCTTCGCGCGTCCGTCGTTGGTGATGAGGACATTGTCCGGCTTGAAGTCGCGATGAACGAGCCCGACGGAGTGAGCCGCACCGAGTCCGCGCCCGGCCTCGACGAGCACCGCGACGATCGCGGCTGGAGATCGCGAACGATCGGTCAGCCACTGCCGAAGACTCTTTCCCTCGACAAACTCCATCGCGATGAACAAGGAGCGCCCGCGCATCCCGACGTCATGCACCGCCACGACGTTCGGATGCATCACCTGCGCCATCGCCTTTCCTTCCGCGAGCAACTCGGCGCCACTGAGCTCCGCTTCCGCAGGCGGATGATGCAGCAGCTTGAGGGCGACCTTCCGATCGAGCTGCGGGTCGTACGCGGCGTAGACCGCGCCCATCCCGCCCACGCCCACGAGACCGAGCACGATGAAACGTCCGAAGGCCTCGGGCATCGCGAGAGGGCGTTCTTCGGCTCTCGCTTCGCCGCTGCTCGACGTCCGCTCGGCGCGAGCGAGCTCGGAGACCAGCCGTCGGCACGGCCGGCAGCTGTCGAGATGAGCTGCGACCGCGGCGCGAGGCTCCTCGTCGAGGGCACCTTCCGCATAGGCGAGCGCGGAGTCGTCGCTGAGGCAGCCGGGCTCGCTCATCGTCCTCGCGAATCGTATGATCCCTGGTGCATGACGGGGAGATCGATCACGACCGCCGCAAATATCGCACTGCTGCGCGAAGCGCTCGGCGACGAGAGCGCGGCCGAACACGTCGGCGTCTGGTTGGAGCAGGCGCTCGCTTCCGGCCGCGCCGCCTGGCCTACAGTGAACCTAGGCGAGAACGAGTACATCGCCCACGTGATCCCGCATGCGAAGGGCGGTCCGGCGCTCGCGAGCCTCCACGCCTCCGACCTCTATCTCGCCGCAGCGTGCGGCTTCGGTCTGCCGGCGGCACTGGTAGCGTTCGAGACCTATCGCGGTGACATCGCAGCCATCGTCCGGCGCGTCTCCTCCGCGGTCGACGTCGAGGAGCTCGTGCAGAACCTGCGCGAGTCCCTGTTCGTCGGGCGCGACGGCGCCCCGCCGAAGATCCGGGACTACAGCGGCCGCGGAGAGCTGAGGGCGTGGCTGCGTGTCGTGGCGACGCGCGCCGCGCTCAACGCGGTGACGCGCGGGCCGAAGGAGCGTCCCGCCAGAGAGGACGATGAGCTCGTCGCGGCGGACGGTGGAGTGGAGAGCGCGGAGGTAATGTACTTCCGACTGCACTACGACGCGGAGGTGAAGCGAGCGCTCCCGCACGCGCTCGCGTCTTTGTCGGCCCGGGACCGGTTGTTCCTTCGCCAGCACTACCTCGATCAGCTCACACTCGACGAGTTGGCGCGCGTCCACGCGGTTCACGTCGCGACGGTCAAGCGGCATCTCGCCAGCGCGCGCGAGGCTCTCTCCGACAACCTGCGCACGCTCCTCAGCGAACGCTTGAAGCTGTCGCCATCCGAGCTCCGGAGCGTGTTCGCGATCGTCCAGTCCCGTCTTCACCTGACCATGCGGCGCTTGCTTCCCGAGGAGGAAGGAGGGTAGCCCGACGTAGCGGTCCCTGGGTCGGCCCTCGCGTTCGTGCGCGTCGATCGTGCGCGTTCGCGCAGCAGGTACCCGAGCCATCGTGTACGCGGGCGCGCGAACTACTCCGACCGGATTCACGTCGACTCGCCGCGCCTCATCCAGGGCTACGAGACGAACGCGGGCGTGATGATGCTCCTCGGCGAGTAGCCCAAGGTAGCAGGCAATGCCTTGCAAGGCGGGGGGCGGGGGGGGGTCGCACGCCGAGCAGCTTGGCGATGGAGGCCGGGTCGGTGACGACGGCGCGCACGGTCATGCGCCCTCCGCACCGGCGCATGATTTCACGT
>JAYTBL010000040.1:0-2223 GCA_043736975.1 Polyangiaceae bacterium | reverse complement strand
CGCGTTGACCCCTGCGGCGAGAGCGCGGCGAGCGCGCGAACGACCTCCCGTGCCGACCCCGGCCGTCCCGTGGGGGCGCGAGAGAGCATTCGCAGAACGAGCTCGGCGAGCGGGGCGCTCACCGCGGGACGGACCACGCGAGGATCGGGCGGCCGTTCCACGAGGCGTGCCATGGCGACCGCCAGCGCGAAGTGACCGTCCCACGCCGGGCGGCCGGTCAACATCTCGTAGAGCACCAGGCCGTAGGCGTAGATGTCGGCGCGCTCGTCGACGACGGTTCCCTCCACCTGCTCTGGTGCCATGTACTGGGGAGTGCCCACGATCATGCCGCCCAGGGTACGGCTCGCGTCCGCGCGCACGACGGTAGCTCGCGCGATCCCGAAGTCGGTGACGATGACCCTGCCGTCGCGCGCGATCATGACGTTGTCCGGCTTGAGGTCCCGATGGATGACCCCGGCAGCATGGGCTGCGTCGAGCGCCTCGCCGATGCCCATGGCGATGGCGATGGAAGTCTCGGTCGACGAGAACTCACGATTCAGGCGTGTCGACAGCGGCTCGCCGTCGACCAGCTCCATCGTGATGAACTTGTCGCCGTCATGCTCCCCGATGTCGAACACGCGCGCGACATTGGTGTGGGTCACGCGCCGGGCCAGCTTCACTTCGCGACGAAACCGGTCCAGCATCCCCGGCTGCGCGAGCAGCTCGCGCCTCAAGACCTTCAGCGCCACCACCTCGTCGAGTTCGCGATCCAGCGCGCGGTACACCGAGCCCATACCGCCGACGCCGAGCAGTCCAGTCACCTCGTAGCGCCCGGCGAGGAGCACTGGCACGGGCGTCGATGGCATGTCCATGGTTTGTCCAACCACCGTGGTCCCTTCTTGCCGACAGAGCAAGCCTCACGTGCCACGATCGCACCGCGCACCCCCTCGCACTCCGCGCCGCCGATCCGAGCTCGACCGGGCGCGTTCGCGGATCAGGGCTTCGCGACGAACGAGCACTCGAGCGGCTGCCGCCACTCCACGCCGTCGGCCACGGCGATACGCGCGAACGTGCCGCCGCGCGAGACCAGCCACGAGCCGACCTTGAGCAGGTCGGAGCCGCTCGTCCCCGGTGCGCGGACGCTCACGTCGCTCAGCTTGAGCTCGATGCCCTCGAGGCACACGCGCTTCTCCGACCACTTCACGCGCGCGATCATCGGGACGTCGTCGACCCGCAGCTCCGGGGTCGAGGTGCGTACCCACGGGCCGATGACCTGGAGCGTCGTGCGCCAGCCCGGCTCCTTGCAGGCCGGGTCGTCGCTGGGGCGCAGCGTCGACCACGGGGCGAGGGCGACGGCGGGCAGCGCCGGCACGAGCAGCAGCGCCGGATCCTGCGTCGAGGCGGGGTCGCTGCCGCTCCCGAGGCGGATGATCGCGAGCTCGCCGCGCGGCCCCACCGCCAGCGCATCGGGGTTCGCAGGGTAGAACGTGGTGTCGGTCGCGGTCGGGTTCACATCGAAGAGCTCGGTGACGCCGGCCGCGCCGATCCGGAACACGTGCCCCACGCCGCTGCTCTCGAGCTCGAGAAACGCCGCCTCGTCACCGCCCAGGCCGACGCCCGAGATGAGCGTGCCCTCGTTCTGCGCCGGGCGCATGGCGAGCTTGGTGCGCTCGTTCGCGTGCACGAGCGCGATCAGGCCGCGTGGGTTCTGGAACGCGAGGTCGGAGCCGGCGCTCGCGTCGTGCGGCGTGACCACGATCACGTTGCCGTTCTCGGTCATGTCGTCGGAGAGGATCTCGTCGTTCGTCATTCCCGCGGCGCGGCCCATCGAGAGCACCTCGGACATCGCGAAGGTCGCCTTCTTCACGGGAGCGGAGGGATCGAACGCGGGCACGAACGAGAACCCGCGGCGGAGCGCGGCCGGGCTCTTGTTGGGGGCCATCACCTCGATGACGCTCCCGTCGTTCGTGGTCCCGAATCCGGTCAGCATGCCGCGCAGCGAGGGCGTCTCGGAGTCGCCGGAGCCGGTCTCGTGCAGCGGATGCGCGATGCCGCGCGGGAGGACGTTGCGGACGAACGAGATCTCGCTACGTTCGCCCGCCACCGGGAGGCGATTGTTGCCGAGGCCGAGATCGTCGGGCGAATTCGCGGTGCGCGCGAGGACCTTCGACTGCGCCGGGCCCGCGGGTCGGCACGCGAGCTCCACGGGCCGCGTGCGGCGCACCTCGGGCGCGGGCTTCGCGG
>JAYTBL010000039.1:0-2225 GCA_043736975.1 Polyangiaceae bacterium | reverse complement strand
GCCGAGGGCATCGCCGAGATGTTCGACGAGGCCCAGCGCCGCAATCCCGACGGCGCACGCAAGACGATCGTTCTCCTCGACGGCGACGAGAAACAGCTTGCCAACGTCGAGGCCGAGGCAAGCGAGAGAGGCATGCGCATCACCGTCGTCTTCGACCTCATTCACGGCCTTCACTACCTGTGGTTGATCGCCGTCTTGCTCTGCCCCGACGATCGCAAAGCCGCCGACGGATGGATCGCTCACATCCTCAAGCAGCTCCTCTCGCGCCATCCGCTCGACGTCGTGGCGACGATCCGTCAGACCGCGACCAACCGGAAGCTCACCGCGGAGCACCGCGAGCAGCTCGATACCGCGCTCGAGTACCTGAACAAGAACTCGACGCGAATCCACTACGCGCGCTTTCTCGCGGAGGGCCTCCCGATCGCGACCGGCGTCATCGAGGGCGCCTGCCGCTACCTCATCCAGGATCGACTCGGCATCACGGGCGCCCGATGGGGACTCGCCGATACAGAGGCCGTCCTCAAGCTTCGAGCCAACCGCACCAGCGGCGATTGGGACGACTGCCGGCGCTCTCACCTCCAGAACGGGCATGCGCGAAATCACCCGCTGGCCAGAGCTGCTTGATCACGTCCGCTCAGGTCGAACTGCACCCAACGGGAACGGCCCAGCGATTGCGGGCAGGGATGACCGCGCCGGTGGCGACGAGGCGCACGAGCGCATCGCCGAGGCGCTCGTTGGGAATGGAGGCTGTTGCTCTCGTAGAGCCCGATGAACTTCCGAGTGGTCGCGACGAGGACATGGTTCGACGACGTGCATTCAATGGCGCAGTCAGTAGCACCAACGGAGGATCACGTAGCGCCACGTGAGCGAGACGTTCAGGTGGAGCCAGTAGCAGCCGATGACGATGATGAGCGCTCGCGGCAGGCGTCCGACCTTATCGCCAGCGAGAAAGAGCAGCGGGAAGAGCACCGAGCCGTAGCGAAACACGCCGACGAACTCCCCCGACGCGGGCATGACGGCGACACAGAGCCCAACGAACACCGCGATCAGGCGCCGGCGCTCTCTCGCCAGCGCGACCGTCATCGCGACGAGCAAGAAGAAACCCGCGTGCCGCTCGAGCGAGCCGACATCGGTCTGCTGCCAGGTATTGCCGAACCACAGCGCGCGCACGAACGAGCCCGCCGTCATCTCGGGTCGCCAATGGAGCTGCGATGACTGCGAAATCCACGCATCGCCGGCGACACACCACTGGTAGAGCGGGTAACAGGCGAAGAGAGCTCCGCTCATGAGCCCACTCGCCGCGAAGCGCGCCGCGCGCCTCGGCCACGGGAGCTTCGCTGGTGTGACGCTGGATCCCAAGGCCGTCACAACCGCAAGAAAAATCCCCTGCGGTCGGGTCAGCGCCGCCAGCCCTGCGATCACCGCCGCAAGAGCCCATCGGCCGCGTTCCGGACGAAGCGCGAAGACGAAGGCAAGCAGCGTCAGCAGAAGAAAGAGCGACTCGGTATGGTGTGAGTGGAAGACGAACGATGCAGGCGACAAGAGAAAGAAGAGCCATCCCGCGCGGGTCGTCGGAATGAGCATCCGCAGTTGTTGGTCGCGCACATCCAGCCTTACTACGACGTGGCAGAAGACGACGAAGAGCGCTGTCGAAAGCACAGAACCGACGACCTGGGGGTAGCCTCCGAGGAGGAACACCGTGCTGAGCCCCTTCACGATCAGCGGGTAGAGCGGGTAGAAGGCCCACGCTGGCCAGAAATAACCGCGAACGACGATCTTGCTGTACCAACCCGAATCCCAGTGATCGAGCATCGCGACCCAGCTGCGGTGGTCGACCTGCGCGACTACGAGCCAGATGAGCAGGTGACCGAGGAGCCAGGCGAGGACGGAGCCGAACACGAACCGCCGTGTCGCCGGCGTCGAGAGCACCGCGAAACCGCGCCTGCTGAAGAACACCCACAGATCCTTCATTGCCGTCCCGGTATCGGCCCTCTCGCACGAAACGGCAAGAGCATTTCCATTTCCACGTTCGACAGCTCCGTTCCACCGGGCCTGCGCCGCGTCGTGCCCGGGGTACGCCACGTCGACGTGGACCCACCGCCCGAACGCGTTTGGAGGCAGAGAGGGAGTGATCATGACCCGCTTCCGTGGACACCCCAACAGGCGCGAAGATGCGCGAGGAGTGTTCGATGGCGAAGAAGCAGACACGAAGGATCCGACGGGCG
>JAYTBL010000038.1:0-2226 GCA_043736975.1 Polyangiaceae bacterium | reverse complement strand
CGCCGACCATCGAGCGCGAAGGCAAGACGGGCGACGTCATGATCGTCGACGACTACGGCCACCATCCCGCCGAGGTCGAGGCCACGCTCGACGCCGCGCAGAACGGCTTCGACCGCCGCGTCGTCGTGGCGTTCCAGCCGCACCGCTACACGCGGACGCAGTCGCTCTTCGACGACTTCACGCGCGCGTTCAACAAGGCAGACCTCCTGATCGTCACCGACGTCTACGCCGCCGGCGAGCAGCCGATCCCGGGCGCGAGCGGCGAGGCGCTGGCCGAGGCGATCCGCGCCCACGGGCACCACAACGTCCGCTACATCGGAGACAAGAAGCAGATCGGCAAGGCGCTCCTCGAGCACGTGCGCCCCGGTGACCTCGTGATCGCGCTCGGCGCGGGTGACATCAACGCCAGCGCGCGCGAGCTCTGCGCGGCGCTCGAGAAGGAGGGAATGCCGTGAGCTCTCTGCCCCGACCGCCGTCGTCGCCGCCGCGCAGCCGCAACCTGCGAAAGCCACCCGCTCCCAGGCCCGCAGGGAAGGGCGCGCCGCCGAGCGTCACGCCGGTCGCGCTCGAAGCGAAGGTCATCCCGGTTCCGAGCACCGAGTCGCGCACGATGCGCATCGCGCGCGGGGTCATTGGCTTCGCGATGGTCATCGGCATCGGCGGCACCGTCGCCTGGGGTGCCCGTCGTTACGTGAAGACCAGCCAGCGCTTCGCGGTGAGCGAGATCATCACCACCGGCGCCAAGCGCCGCACGCCTGACGAGCTCGCCAGCGTCGCGGGCATCGCGAAGGGGCAGAACGTCTTCACGACCGATCTCGATCGCGCGCGCGCGCGGCTCGTCGCCGACCCGTGGGTCAGCGAGGCGACCCTCGCGCGTCAGCTGCCGGGCACCATCTTCCTGCGCGTCGTGGAGCGCGAGGCGGGCGGCATCGTTGCGACCAACGACGGCACCGCGAAGGCGGCCGGCGGCGATACGTACCTCGTCACGCGCGAGGGCGTGATCATCAAGCGCCTCGAGGCGGGCGACCCCACCGACTTCACGATCGTCACTGGCGTCGTGCTCCAGCAGCTCATCGACGATCGCGAGGGCGCGACGCGCACGGTGCGGCGCGCGCTCGATCTCGGCTCCGACTACGAGCGCTCTCCGCTCGCGCAACGCTCGCCGCTCGAGGAGGTGCACGTCGAGACGAACGGCGAAATGACGCTGGTGATCGGCAAGAGCGCCATCTCGCTGCACATGGGCGCTCCTCCCTACCGGCGCAAGCTCGAACAAGCGGTGCGGGTGGTGGCAGAGCTGGACCGGCGCGGCGCCAAGGCCGACTCGATCATGCTCGACAACGAGGCCCGCCCCGACCGCGTCGTCGTCCGCATGCGCTGACGACCGGCGGTGCGTGACGCGCGACTCGCGCCTGCCGGCGTCGGTTACCTCAGCTTGCCCTTCACCGTGCTCTTCGCGGTGCCGACCGGCTTCGCAGAGCCCGACGTGGCGGGGGCCGCCGAGGCCGTGGGCTTTGCGGACGAAGAAGCCGCGGCCGAAGCCACCGCCGACGTCGTCGGCTTCGCCGAGGCCGCCGCCGAAGGCGCCGCCGAGACCGCGGGCTTCGCCGACGCGCTGCTGGCGGTGCCGGCCTTGCCCTTCGTGCCGCCTGCTGCGCCGCCTGCGGACGAGATCTTCGCCGCGCCGCCGGAGCCGACGAAGACCCCGCCGCTGCCCTGATCGCAGGAGAGCCGGTCGGTGTTGGAATCGAACGTGCAGCCCTTGGGGCCAGCGCACGCCTTCAGCTGGACGAACAGCTTGCTGCGACAGATGTGGATGGCCTTGTGGTCCACCGAGCACGCGTGGTTGTTCTCCGCCTCGCAGGGATCGCCGGCCTCGGCGACCGAGTCGTCGCAGTTGAACTCGATGCGCTGCTGCGCGGGATGCTCCTCGAACGCGCACGACTTGGGGCCGCGGCACGAGTCGATGGCCTTGAAGACGTTGCCTTCGCAGCGAAGGATGGCCGACTTGTCGTTCGCGCAGGCGATCTGGCCGTCCTTGTGGCAAGGGTCGTTCTTTTCGGCGATCGTGTGGTCGCAGAAGAGCTCGTCGCCCTTGAGCTCGCAGCCCTTCGCGCCCTTGCAGGTCGCGCCGAGGACCCAGCTCTTCGACTTGCAATCGAGCTCGGAGCGCTTGTCGACGGAGCAGGCGACGTTGTCCTGATCCTCGCAGGGCTCACCGACGACGGC
>JAYTBL010000037.1:0-2228 GCA_043736975.1 Polyangiaceae bacterium | reverse complement strand
GCGTGGCCTCCTCGGGCGTGAACGCGTCGCGCACGCGCTCGTCGGAGACGCACATCAGGCCGACCAGCTCCTCGGAGTCGCCGCGGATCGCGAGGATGACCGAGGACTTGAACGGCCCGAGCGCCTCGACCGCGGTCATGGTCGGCGCCAGGCCCTCGCGCGCCGTGCCCTTGCTCTGATCGCGCTCCATCTCGGCCTCGCGCGCGAGATCCTCGAGCGAGATCGACATGCCGAGCCGCTCCAGCAGCGGGCGCATCGCCAGGGAGTCGAGGCGCGTGGGCGCCTGCGCGCCGACCGAGCCCACGACGTCGAAGCCGCTGTCGTCCAGATCGCGGAGGTAGATCGCGCACGAGGTCACGCGCCGCGAGCGCTCGAGGCCCACCAGCACGACCGAGATCATCTCCTCGGTCTCGAGCGTGTGCGCGAGGCGGCGCCGCAGCTCCACGACGCTGGTCTCCAGGTCATAGCGCTCGCGGAAGAAGAAGCGGTTGATGCGCGTCTCGACCTCGTGCTCGAGGGGCTCGAAGAGCACCAGGAACACGATGGCCGCGAGCACCGCGTTCAGGTACATCGCGCCGAAGCGACCGATGTACGTGATGAAGACGTAGAAGATGCCGGCGAGCGCGAAGGCCAGCGCGGTGGAGACGAGCAGCCGCCCCGAGAGCTCGTAGAGGTCGGCGAGGCGCGGGCGCGTGAGCGACTCCGCGAGGACGAAGAGAAAGACGATCGCGAGCACCGCGCTGATCGGCGGCAGGTACACGCCGAGGAAGGCGAGGAAGTCGGCGAGCGTGAACGTCATCGCGAGCGCGCCGACCGCCGCGAGGAAGCGGATGCGATCGCGCACGGCGCGCGAGGGGCTCTTCTGCCCGCGAAGCCACAGCGCGATGAGCGCCGCGGCGAGCAGACCGATGACGTAGAAGTAGACGGCGCCCAGGACCAGCGCGCGGATCAGCGCCGAGGCGTCGTGGTAGGGCGAGAGCGCCAGCGCCAGCATGGGCAAGGCGAGCGCGGTCGCGATCTTGGGCAGGCGCGAGCGAGGCGCGTCGGCCGGCTGGAGCTCGCGCCCCTCGAGGGGCGAGATCGAGTCGAAGAGGTGCACCGCGAACTGCGGCAGCAGCACGGTCAGCACCGCGGTGACGCGCTCGAACCCGAGCCCCTTCATGAGGTCGGAGAGCGACTGGCTGACGTACCAGAAGGCTACGCAGGTCGAGAACGCAGCGAACAGCCAGTGCTGCATCCGCCGCCCGCGGAGCAACATCGACAGCGCGATCGCAAACGCGATGACGCCGCAAAAGAGCGTGGTCCGTGCGCGCAGCTCCTCCACCGAAGAAGCTTAGCGGAGAGAGGACAGAGCGCGCGAGGCCGCAGCGAAACTGTCGGCTGTCAGCTTTTCACTCAGGGCTTGGGGGGCGCGGCCGACGAGGAGGAGGGATCGGGCTCGGGGGCGACCTTCTTCGGGCGCCACGGCTCGGGCTGCGGGCTGCCGTTCGGGTCGTCGATTCCGTTCCAGGGCTCGGGCTGCGGGCCGTTCGCCTCGTTGCCCACCGGCGCCGGGCCGCCGACGCTGCGCTCCGTGTTGGGCGCGAGGTCGGAGCCGCCTTTGCCCTCGACCGCCACGAGCTCGGTGTGACTCAGCTCGTAGTCGGACTGACCGTCGCTCGATGAGGAGGTCTGCGCTGCGCAGCCTCCCATGACGAGGCCTCCCATGACGAGGGCGGATACGACGAGCAGGTTCCGAACGATGTTGAAGCGAATCATTGGCTTCCCTCCGAGGACGCCGCGAGGCCGTACTGCTTCACGAGCTGCGAGAGGCGAGGGCGTTTCATGCCCAAGAGCGCCGCCGCGCGCGTGATGTTTCCCTTGGTTTCGAGCAGCGCCCGCGCGATGCAGTCACGCTCGATCTGACGCTTGATGTCGGACAACGAGACGGCACCATGACGGATCTGAGCATAGGCGACTGCGGTCGCGTTTGCTTCTCCATCTGGTAGCGATCCGTCGCCCAGTTCGTCAAATCCTTCGTCCCCGGCATCGGATGCCGCACTCGCGCTGGACGAGGGGGCAGCGACCGGGGCGGCCGGCAGCAGGCTGGCGCGCAGCGACATCGGGGGCTGCGACACCGGCCCGGACTGCGCGAGCGTCCGCAGGTCCTCGACGTTGGTGATGATGTCCGTGGCGGTGATGGCCTCGCCCTCGGCGAAGAGGGACACCGCGCGGAGTACGTTCTCCAG
>JAYTBL010000036.1:0-2228 GCA_043736975.1 Polyangiaceae bacterium | reverse complement strand
GGAAGAGCTGAGCCGCGGAGCAGAGCGGGCGCGCCTTCTCCTCTTCTATCTCCAACAGGGAGCCGGCGAAGGCCGTCATCCAGGGCGCCGCGGTGACTGCCCATACTGGACGCTCGAGCGAGCGTGCCCACCCCGTCGCGTTGCGGGACCCCGACTTGAAGTGGGCCTGCACGACGACCAGGACCTCGCTGAGCGCCGCCAGGACCGAGTTACGATAGAGGAAGGAATCGGTCGTCTGGCCCGCGCCGTCGTCGAAGCACCAGATCATCCGGCTCTGCGACGACGCAGCCACCTCGGCGAAGAGCTCGCGGTGCTGCGGCGGGTAGACGCGATCCTTGCCGGTCGGGCTCACCACCCAGGTCGCGCCGCCCCCCGCGATCGCGCCGCGATGCGCTGCGGCGTCAGCCCCCAGCGCGCCGCCCGAGACCACGATGATGCCGGCGCTCGCGAGCTTGAAGGCGAGATCGTACGTGAATGCGAGCGCCTCCTCGGTCGCGCGCCGCGAGCCGACGATGGCGACGGCACGTCCGCTCGAGAGCGGGCCGCTCGTGGTCAGCCGTAGGGGCGGGTTGGGGAGCTGACGAAGGGCGGCGGGGTAGGTGGGGTCGGCGATCGGGATGAGCACGGCGCCCTGTTCGGCCGCCCCGCGCCGAAGTTGCTCACGGCGTCCGGTGTTCCTTGGCGGCCGTCCTCACCGCCGCGGCGCGCGCGGCGCTGCTCGGATGCTGCGCGAGATAGGTCGGCGAGAACCGAGAATCGTGCGCGGCGCGCTGCGTATCGAGGTGCGCGAGAAAGCGGAGGAGACCGAGCGCGCCTTCCTCGCCGCGCCCCGCGTCGAGGATACGAACCGTCGCCTCGGCATCCCGCGCGGCGGCGGCCCCGGGGTAGAGGCGCGCGGCGGTCTCGAGCGCCTGGCGCTGCTCGAGCGGGGTCCACTCGTCGTCGCCGTGCTCGTGGGTCGCGGTGGGGCGACCGCAGACGAGATCGCCCGCCCGCAGGTGTGCGAGCTCGCGCGCCATCACGAACGCCAGCGCCTCGCGGAGCCGCTGATGGTGCGTCGAGTCCGCGACCGGGGCGGTGAAGAAGCCGGACGGCGGAGGCACGAGCCGGCGGCCCGGGACCTGCGAGCGCGCAGCGAACTCGGCGTAGTCCTCGATCGCGTGCGAGCCGTTCGCCTCGTCAGAGCTCTGGGCGCGGGCCACGAGCGAGGCGAGCCGCAGCAGCGCATCCGTGACGACGATCACGTAGTCCCCGTCGTCGTCGCACGCGGCCATCGCGCTCGGATCGTGGTCGTTGCGGTCGAACGCGACATAGATCCCTACCAGGCGTCGGCGATCATTGGCGGAGAGGCCTGCGAAGAGCTTCTTTGCCTCGGCCTCGGCCTTGGCGCGCAGCTCCGGCGTCTCCAGCTCGGGAGCGATCTCGTCGGCGAGTGCGGAGCCGGAGCGGGTGAGGAGCAGGAGCCCGAGGAAGGTGACGAGGGCCTGGCGCAGGAGGTTCACGAGCGCCCGGTCGGCCACCCGCCGCGCGGGTTGCGCACGATCTGCGGGTGGCGCGGCGCTTACTGGCGCACGAACTTGAACGGGATGTTCACGGTCGTCGTCGAGCCAGGCGCGCTGAACATCCAGCCCTTGACCTGACCCTCGATGCACTTGGCGACCACCGGATCGTCGCCGCTCGAGGAGGTCCCGATGACGTTGCCCGCCGGGCCGACCTGCGCGCTGATGGTCACGTTGACGCTCGACTTCGAGTCGCCACCGCCGCGCTCCCAGCAGGTCCGCTTCACGCCGTTCTGGTGCGAGGCGACGACGCGCTGCACCGACGACGAATCGAGACCGCCGCCCCCCGCTCCAGGCGCGGGCCCGCCACCGCCGACGTTCGGACCGCCTGCGACCGGCCCCAGACCTCCGAGATCGATGCCGCCACCGCCCTTCGGCGTCGCCGCCGGAGCCGTGCCGCCGGTGTTCTTCGGGCCGTTGGCGGCGACCTTCGCGCTCGGCGTCGTCGAGGTCGCCGCGACCGGCTCGCCGCTCGAGGGCGGAGGCACGTCGTTCTTCGGCTCGGTCGGCGCGGGCGCGGTGGGCGTGGGCGGCATCTGGATCACGACCGGCGCCGGCGGCTGCTGTCCCTGCTTGAACACGAAGAACGCTGCCGCCGCTCCGAAGACCCCGGTAAAGAGCAGGATCGGCCAGAACCAGAGGGGCACGCCGCGCTTCGGCGCGGCCGGC
>JAYTBL010000035.1:0-2230 GCA_043736975.1 Polyangiaceae bacterium | reverse complement strand
CGCCGCCGGCTCCGCGGACGCCGGCTCCGCGGACGCAGCCCCCGATCTGGGGGCATGCCGCGACGGCGACCGCGAGCATCAGCGGTACGGCGCCAACTGCCTGTGCTGCCACAAGGACACGTTCGGCGTGGCCGGGTCGGTGGCGCACGACGCAGGCGTAGAGCTGGTCAAGGTACGCGACCGGGACGGCAAGATCGCGGAAATGTACGTCAACACGTACGACAACTTCTTCCAGCACCGCCGGCTCACGCCGCCGATCTCGGCGACCATCGTGTTCGCCGACGGAACGGAGCGGACGATGCCCGAGCCCGCTCCGCACGCGTCCTGCAACGCGTGCCACGGTCAGAAGACCCCCCTCCTCGGCGCGGCTCCGTGAGCGTCCTGAGGGGCGACCCCACAAAGATTGGAACGCCCCGATCGAATGTCTAAGGGGTTCACTGCTCCGCCGTTGAACGCTCGACCAGCAGGACCCCCGCCTCGTCAAAGCGCGTCACGAACCGCGGATCCGCCTTCAAGCGACGGCATGCGGCAGCGACCTCCTCCATGGAGATTTCGCGCGAGGGCACGTTCGTGTCGAGGACCACGAAGCGCGCTGTCTCCTCAGCGTCGGGCCAGAGGCGCACGTCCCCGACGATGTGCGGCGTGACGACGTCGTGCGCCGACACGCTCGCGTCGCGTGGAAGCGCCGCGATGACGCGTCCCAGAGCCGCCTGGCGCGGCGAGCCTACGAAGGCAGCGTCGAGCGGTCCGCCGGGCACGAACGCGAGCGGCCCCACCGCGAGCGCGGCATGCAGCGCGGTCACGCCGAGCCACGTCGCCGCGAGGCCCTGCGCGCGCGACTTGCTGCGTTTTGCGACGACCGCGACGCCGATGCTGGCCGCGATCCCGACGAGCGGTACCAGCGGTGCACCGTAGTGGAACTCGACGCTGAACACCGGGACCCGGACACTGTAGAGCTGGACGAGGAGCAGCGGCAGGGCGACGAGCAATGGCAGGAGCGCGAGGCGCCTGGCCTTCACGATCGCAACCAGCACCGGCGCCACCGCGCCGCTCGCGAGGACGACCGGGTAGACCAGCCGGCGCCGGCCCTCGAACGGAAGAGTGACGAGCTTCAGCGGGTGGGCAAGCGCGGTGGCCAGCGCCTCCCGCGGCGTCGCGCCGAACGGGTAGTTCGTGGCGATGTACAGGAACGGCCGCCCCCTCCCGAAGAAAGGCATGAGCCACAGGATCTGCACGAGGAAGGCCCCCAGCCCGAGCGCGGCGAGCCACACGGCGGACCCGAGGCGCGCCCTGCCGTGGCGGGCCGCCCAGCCGATCGCGGCGGCGACGAGCGCGAGTCCCATCTGTTCGCGCAGCGCGAGCGCGAGCGCCGCGCCGAGGATGACGAGCCGGGCGCGGTCGGTTTCGATCCCGAGAACGAGAATGGCGATGGGGAGCACGCAGAGCGTGAGGCTATGGAAGTCGATGATGCTGGCAAACAGGAGCTGCGGCGTGAGCAACGTGGCGGCGGTGCAGAGCGCGGCGAGCCCCGCATCGGCGGTGAAGCGGCGTGCGAGCGCCTCGACGGGCAGGCCCGCGCTGGCGCATGCGCCGGCCTGGATCGCGAACAGCCACAGCGGCGTTGGCGCGATCCGATAGAGCGCGCCGACCGGCAGGAGCGCGACCTCGATGTGCAGCGACCACTGGTGGAGCTGCTCGATCGGATTCCACAGGCTGCCGTGGGCGACGTTCCAGAATACCTGGTGGTAGGCGCCGAGATCGTAGGCATGCGAGCCGTAGTGCGCGTGACGAAGTGCCGACCACAGAAAGAGCACCGCGGCATACAGCGCAAGTCCGGGCAGGACGAAGCGATGACGCCGCGGCTCGGCCGTCGCTCGGTCGGCGAGCTGCAGAGTCACTGCAGCGGGTACGGGATCCGCACGTAGTCCTTTCCGCTCGAATGGCATCCGGTGCACGTCGGGTGGCCGTTGCCCTCGATCGCGCTCGCCCCCGGCTTCGTGTCGAACACCTCGTACCAGTACCACCCCTTGCCGCCGTCGCTCGCGGCCTGCGTCTTCACGTATGCCGCCCAGCCGGTGACCTGACCGCCGCTGTAGAACTCCTTCACCGAAGCCGACCCCGCCGGGTGCTCGGTGGACGCCGCCTCGAGCGAGGCATCGAGCGTCGGGTTGAGGTAGGTGAGCACGAGGCTGCCGTGGGGCCCGGTCGACGCGTGGGTGGCCGACTCCTT
>JAYTBL010000034.1:0-13096 GCA_043736975.1 Polyangiaceae bacterium | reverse complement strand
CTGCAGTCGAGGATCACGAACGGCTTGCGCGCGCGGGCGCCGCGACGCACCAGCTCCGCGGCCACGAGCTCCTTGCCGGTGCCGCTCTCGCCCTCGATCAGCACGTTCGCGTCGCTGCCCGCGATCTTCTCCAGCACCGCGAACAGCCGCTGCATGGTGAGCGACTGCCCGTAGAGATCGCCGAAGCTCGCCTGATCGAGGATGTCGATCTGCGCCTCGGTCGCGAGCTCGCGGAGACGCACCGTCGAGTCGCCGAGCACCAGCGAGCAGGAGGCGGGCAGATCCGCGTCGCGCACCGCCACCCTGGCGAGCTGCGTGCCGTTGAGCGAGCCGCTGTCCACCACGCGCCACGCGTTGTCGGTGCGCTCGATGCTGCAATGAAAGCGCGAGACCCGCGGATCATCGAGGACCAGGTGGTTCTTCTGGTGCGAGCCGAGCAGCAGGCGCTCGCCGTCGAGCACCATGGTGCGGTGCACCTCGACCCCGGCCTCGCGCTCGACCGCGAGATCCATCCTCGGCGCCGCGCTTCCTGTTGTTCGGCGCGGTGGCCTGGGGAACGGAAGCGGGAGGCTCGGTCATCGACAGGCTCCGTAGCTACGAAGGGTCGCGGCGAGCGCGTGCTCGCCGGCCGGCAGCGTAGCGCGAAACTGCGGTCTCGACAGGCATGTCGAGGCGAGCGCCGCCAGCTCCTCGGCCTGGGGCCTGCGGGTCGCCGCGCCCAGCAGCGCCGCGAGCGCCTCGGCCTGACCGAGCCGTACCAGGACGAGGTCGTTCGCGACCGACGCCTCGAGTGACCACACCTCGCGGACGAGGCACGACGGCCCCCACGCCTTCGAGTGCACGCGGAGGGGCGCGCGCGGCTCGAGGACCACGATGTCCCGCGCGAGCGCAACCGGACCGAGCTCCGCGAGGCCGGACCGCAGCTCGGCGAGGTCGCGGCGCTGGCCGGGGAGGATGACGAGCACCCCGGCGCTCATGCGGACCATCGCGGCGGTCAGCTCGATGGTCGCCCCGACCTTCGCCCGTGGCGCGGCGCGCCGCCAGTGCGGAGGCTCGGCGATGCGCCGGAGCAGCGGGTGCCCGCTCCGGCCGCGATCTCGGAGAGCAGGAGGACGCTGTTCGTTCGCTCGTCGAGCACGACGCTGCCGCGCTCGAGCCGCGCCGCGAGGAGCGCCGCCCATTCGTAGATCTCGATCGGCTCCCTCATCCCCTCGCGCCCTCGCGCCCTCGCGCCCTCGCGCCCTCGCGCGAACCCGAAGCGAAGCGCGTGCCGGCGGCGCTCGCCGCGTTTCGTGCGGCGGCCGCCGCTACGAAGCGGGAACTTTGCCGCAGATCCTCGGGTGCTCGAACATGGCATGTCGCGTGCGTCGGGCCGCGCTCGTTCCTTCCTCGAAACTGGAGCTTCAAGAATGATCGCACGATCCCGTGGATCGCTGTCTCTCCTTGCCTTCGCCGCGGTGCTCGCCGTCGCGCCGAAGGCGAGCGCGCAAGAGCAACCCGGCTACGCCGCCAATCATATCGACCTCTCGGAGCGAGGGAGCCGCTGGTTCGTCCTCGACTCCGTCGACATCCAGGGCAACGGGCGCGTGGCGCTGGGTATCGTCAACGACTACTCGTACCGCTCGGTCGTCCGCTACAACGGCGACGGCAACGCGGCGAACTCGATCGTCCGCAACCAGTACGTCCTGAACCTCGGCGGCTCGGTGGTCGTCGGCGACCGCGTCCGCATCGGCGTCGGCGTCCCCTTGCAGCTCTTCGCCGACGGTCGCACCACCGTGATCAACGGCGTCGTGCACCGGCCCGCGGAGGACGTCGCGGTGGGCGACGTCCGCCTGTCGGTCGACGGCCGGATCCTCGGCTCGCCGGGCGACGCCGCATCGCTCGCGGTGGGCGCCGCGCTCTTCGCGCCGTCGGGCACGCCCTCGGCGTACACCGGCGACGGCAAGCCGCGCATCGAGCCGCGCCTGGCGTTCGCCGGCCGCACGTCGTCCTTCGCATACGCCGCGAAGCTCGGCGTGATGTTCCGCGCGCGCGACGAGGCGTGGGGCGACGGCCGGATCGGCCACGCGCTGACCGGCGGCCTCGCCGCGGGCGTGCTGCTCGCCGATGGCAAGCTGCTGGTGGGCCCCGAGATCTTCGGATCGACGGGGCTCTCCGGCGGCGAGCGGGTCACGCCCCTCGAGGCGCTCCTCGGGGCGCACCTCGACGTGGCGAAGGACTTCCGCTTCGGGCTCTCGGCCGGCGCGGGCCTCACGCGCGACTACGGCGCGCCGGTCGCGCGCGGCCTCCTCTCGTTCGAGTGGGTACCGGGCGACGCGAAGCCCGAGCCGCCGCCGCCCGTCGTCGACCGCGACGGCGACGGCGTGACCGACTGCGAGGACGCGTGCAGCTTCGTGAAGGGCGCGGCGTCCGCGGATCCGGCGAAGAACGGCTGCCCCCTCGACACCGACTCCGACGGCGTGCCCGACAACGTGGACGCCTGTCCCAGCGTGCCCGGCACCGCCTCGGCGGACGGCGCGGCCAACGGCTGCCCGCAGGACAGCGATCGCGACGGCGTCGCCGACGCGGAGGACGCCTGCCCGCGCGAGCCCGGAAGGCGCACCAGCGATCCCAGGACCTCGGGGTGCCCCGAGGTCGCGGCGCCCCCACCTCCGCCGAACCCCGATCGTGACGGCGACGGCGTGCCGAACGACGTCGACGCCTGCCCCGACGAGCCGGGCAAGGGCGATCCCGATCCCAAGAAGAACGGCTGCCCCAAGGCGTTCCTCCAGGGCGGCGTCATCAAGATCACCGAGCAGGTGAAGTTCAAGACCGCGAGCGCGGAGATCGTCCCCGGCAAGGAGAGCTCGGACATCCTCGACGCAGTGGTGGCGGTGCTCAAGGCTCACCCCGAGATCAAGGCCATCCGCGTGGAAGGCCACACCGACGACCGCGGCGACGCCGCAAAGAACAAGACCCTCAGCCAGGCACGCGCCGAGAGCGTGGCGAAGTGGCTCGAGACGCACGGCATCGAGAAGTCGCGACTGGCGGCCTCCGGGTTCGGCGCCGAGAAGGCGATCGACACGAATGCCACCGAGCTGGGTCGGACCAACAACAGGCGCGTGGAGTTCCACGTCGAGCAAGGGAGCGGGCCATGATGCGCAGTGCGATCGGACTACTTACCGCTTCTTTCTGCGTGTTTGCTGCCCGTGACGCGCTCGCCGCCGACCCGCCCACGATGCCGGCCGAGACCGTGAAGGCGAACACCGCCACCAAGGGCGCCACCGACGTCGCCAAGGGCGGCTTCGCGACCGGCGGGCTGCCCGCCGAGGACGATCCGCGGCACGCCACCGAGGCCTCGGTCGCCGCGGGCGGCCTGTTCTCCTCCGGTAACGCGCGCACCGTGGCGCTCACCACCGCCGGCAAGCTCAAGGTGCGTCGTGACGAGCACCAGTTCGGCCTCCAGCTCGCCGCGAACTTCGCGCGCGCCGGCAAGAAGGGCGAGTCGGTCGAGACCTCGGTGGAGAACTACCAGGGGCTCCTCCGCTACGACTATTTCTTCACCCAGTCGATCGCGGCCTTCCTCCAGGCGAGCGCGCGTCGCGACCGCTTCCAGGGGCTCAACCTCCGCGCCAACATCGACCCCGGCCTCGCGTACTACGTCATCAACACCAAGAAGCAGGTGCTTCGCGCGGAAGGCGGCTACGACCTCCAGTACGACGTGCGCCGCGACGCCTCCCGCACGCAGACGCCAGAGCCTGCCGCCCCCGGCGCGCCCGCCCCGGCGCCGCTGCCGCTCCTCGACAAGACGCAGACCTTGCACAACATCCGCCTCTTCGCGGGCTACGAGAACAAGTTGTACAAGGAGGTCAGCATGGTGACCGGCCTCGAGTACCTGCAGAACGTGTCGGATCTCGGCACCTACCGCCTGGTGTTCGACATCGGGATCAAGTCGAGCGTCGCCAATAATTTGGCGGTCGCCATGACCTACACGATGCGTTACGAGAACAAGCCGCTTCCCTCCGTCGAGACGACGGATTCGATCGCCTCCGTCAACCTCGTCTACACGCTCTACTGAGGCACCCCATGGGTCTGTACTCCGAGTTCAAAGAGTTCGCGATCAAGGGCAACTTCGTCGACCTCGCCGTCGGTGTGATCATCGGCGCGGCCTCGGGCACCGTCGTGAAGACGCTCGTGGACAAGGTCATCATGCCGCCCATCGGCATGGTGCTCGGCAAGGTGGCGTTCGCGGATCTCAAGGTGGTGCTCCAGGCCGGGCAGCTCGGGCCCGACGGCAAGGAGCTCGCGAAGGAGGTCGCCATCGGCTACGGCGCGGCCATCCAGTCCTTCATCGAGCTCCTCATCATCGGCTTCGTGGTGTTCCTCGTGGTGCGGCTCTACAACAGGATCCGCACCCAGGCGCCGCCGGCCGAGGCGCCAGCGCAGGAGAAGCTGCTCATGGAGATTCGCGATCTGCTCGCGAAGAAGGCGTAGCAACGCCAACGACCATCCCGGGCGGCATCATCGAGTGGACCGGCCAGATCGCGGCCAAGGTCGGCGCGCGCCTTGAGCTCCGCGATATGACCGACCACGGCCGGGCCCGCTGGGATAAACAGGAGGAGATGACGGAGCTCCTCGACGTGCTGGTGGTGGGGGCTGGGCTCTCGGGAATGGCCGCGGGCTATCACCTCCAGACGGAGTGTCCAAAGCGCACCTACGCCATTCTCGAGAGCCGCGCCGCCTCCGGCGGTACCTGGGATCTCTTCCGTTACCCGGGGATCCGCTCCGACTCCGACATGCACACGCTCGGCTTCTCGTTCCGCCCCTGGACCGGCGCGAAGGCCATCGCTGACGGGCCCTCCATCCTCGAGTACATCCGCGAGACCGCCCGCACATACGGGATCGATCGCAAGATTCGCTACCACCATCGCGTCGAGCGCGCCTCGTGGTCGAGCGAGACGAGCCTCTGGACCGTCGATGTACGACGCACCGACACCGACGAGACGACCCAGCTCACGTGCCGCTTTCTCCTCATGTGCAGCGGCTACTACGACTACTCCGGCGGCTACACGCCCGACTTCCCTGGCGCCGAGCGCTTCGGCGGTCGCATCGTGCATCCCCAGAAATGGACCGACGACGTCGACTATGCGGGCAAGCGGGTCGTCGTGATCGGCAGCGGCGCGACCGCGGTGACGCTGGTGCCCGAGCTCGCGAAGAAGGCGGCGCACGTCACGATGCTCCAGCGATCGCCCACCTACATCATGTCGCGCCCCTCGGTGGACCGGGTCGCGAAGTGGCTCGAGCGCAAGCTGCCCGGCAAGGTCGCCTACGGCGCGACGCGCTGGAAGAACGTGCTGCTCGGGATGGCGCTCTTCGACTTCTCGCGGCGCTACCCCGAGCGCACCAAGAAGTTCATGGTGGGCCAGGTCCGGAAGCTGCTGGGGAGCGAGTTCGACATCGCCACGCACTTCACGCCCAGCTACCGCCCGTGGGATCAGCGCCTGTGCCTCGTGCCCGACAGCGATCTCTTCGACGCGATGAAGAGCGGCCGCGCGGACGTCGTCACCGATCACATCGAGACGTTCACCGAGACCGGGCTGAAGCTCCGCTCGGGCAAGACGCTCGAGGCCGACATCGTGGTCACCGCCACGGGCCTCAAGGTGATGCTGCTCGGTGACGTGAAGCTCACCGTCGACGGCCAGAAGGTCGACATCGGCAAGACGCTCAACTACCGCGGCACGATGCTGAGCGACGTCCCGAACCTCGCCATCTCGCTCGGCTATACGAACGCGTCGTGGACGCTCAAGTGCGATCTCGTCTGCCAGTTCGTGTGCCGCCTCCTGAACCACATGGAGAAGAAGGGCTACCGCAGCTGCGTGCCGCGCGTGCGCGAGGAGGGGATGCCGCTCGAGCCGCTGCTCAACTTCTCGTCGGGCTACGTCCAGCGCGCGCTCGATCAGCTGCCCAAGCAGGGGCCCAAGGCGCCGTGGAGGCTCTACCAGAACTACTTCCTCGACCTCCTCGGCCTCCGCTACGGCGCCGTGGAAGACGGCGTGATCGAGTTCTCGCGGTCGGGCACAACGCGGCACACCCGGCGATCGCCTTCCGCCCAGGCAGCGACGCGATCGTGATGGCCCGCGACTTGCTAACCTCGTCCGTCATGCGCTCCAACCTCGTCGCCGTCGCGCTTGCCCTCACCGCCCTCACCGCCCTCACGGCGTGCGGAGGCAGCGTCGCCCCCGGCGGCTCCTCGGGCTCTTCGGGCTCCTCCGGCTCCTCGGGCACCGCGGGAAGCGGCAGCACCAGCGGCTCGGGCAGCGACACCGGAAACACGTCGGGCGGCACCGGCACCGGGACGGGCTCGCTGCGCTGCACGCCGGGCGCGTACGTCTTCTGCCGGTGCCAGGATCGCTCCGAGGGAACGAAGCTCTGTCAGGAGGACGGCAGGACCTTCAGCGCATGCCAGTGCGATCCCCAGCCCATCGACTGCCTGCCCCCGCCGCCCGAGCCGAACCCGCCGGGCTGCCCCGCGAGCTATTCGGCGTCGTACCGCGGTCAGCCGTGCGGCGCCGCCGCGCTCGAGTGCTCGTACCCGACCGCTGGCGATCCCGGCCCGGACGGCTGTCCCACGACCGCCATCCTCTCGTGCCGCGTCGCGCCCGGCGGCAGTCGCGTCTGGTACGCCGGCCCGTGAGATCCTACGAGGACTGATGGCGCGTTCGTCCCGTCCGCTCGATCGCCTCTCCTTCGTCGATCGCTTCTCCTTCGGCGGCCGCGTGCCCGGCGGGCTTGGCCTCGTCCTCCTTCTCACGATCGCGATGTCGCTCGCGGTGGCGTTTGGCGAGCGTCATGCCCTCGCGCTGTTCGAGCTCGTTCCGCTTGTACCGGGCAAGGTGCTGTCGGGGCAGCTGTGGCGCGTGGTCACGTGGGTGTGGGTCGAGCCCAGCCCCTTCTCGCTCTTCTTCCGCTGCCTGATGCTCTACTTTTTCGGGCGGGACCTCTGCTCGATCTGGGGTTCGCGCCGCTTCTTCGCGATCTACTTCGGCACCGTGCTGTTCGCGGGCCTCGTCACCGTGCTGCTCTCGCTGCTCGACGGCGACATCCGCGCGCAGTCGTACCTCGGGAGCATGGCGCTCGACGCTGCGCTCACCATCGCGTGGGGCCTGAGCTTCCAGGACCGCGTCATCCGGATCTACTTCGTCATCCCGATCCGCGGCTACGTGCTCGCGTGGGGGACGGTGGCGCTCACCGTGGCGTACTCGATCTACAGCGGATGGGAGCATGTCGCGCCGGTGCTCGCCGCGGAGGCGGGGATGCTCGCGTGGTTCTATCGCGTGCGCCTCCGGCAGCGCTGGCTCCAGCACCGGCTTTCCTCGGTCCAGCGCGAGATCGAGCAGGAGCGCAAGCGTCGCCCCAAGACCGTCTACGAGGAGCCGATGAGCGAGGAAGAGGAGGAGGCGCTCAAGGCGCGCCTCGGGCGCGAGACCCGTCCGAAGCGGAGCGATTTGAACTGAGCCTCGTCCCGCGACCTTCGGCGCGCATCCTCCGCACGAGGAGGATGTTGAAGGCCGTCACGCTCACCGCCAGGCCGACCGCGCTCGCCGCGAGGGCTCGAGCGGCAAGAGCGGGCGCGGCCAGAGCCACGAGAAAGCAGGCGAACGTCCAGACCGCCGGCGGTAGCCCGCGCGCGTCCACCATCCCCCCTACGAGTGCCAACCCGAGCGCCAAGAGGAGCAAGATGCCGAGCTGCGCCGCAGCTACGCCCAGCCCGAGTCGATCGGCGGTGAACGTCCACGCCGCGCTGGCGAGCACCACCAGTCCAGTGCCGAGCAGATTGGCCCGGTTGATCCGATTCACGAGGACAGCCGGCCCCCGCGACAGGACGGCGACGGTACCCGCGCCGAGGAAGGTGAGGAGGAACCAGAGGATCGGCGCGGGCGTTGCCGCCGGCCAGATGGCGAGCGCGAGCCACGCGAGGACCCAGATCGGCGCGAAGAGAGCGACCAGCGCGCCGCGGAGGCCGGCGCCTACCGTCCGGTCCTGATGCCATGCGGCATCGCCTGCCTGTTTGCGCTCCTCGTTCTCGGTGGCGCTGGCGAGGTCGACCCGCTTCGCCAGCGGCGGTGGCGGATCGGCGAGCGTCGCGAGCTGCTGGCGAGCGATCTCCAGGTGACCGTCGGCCAGCGCGGCCTCGATGCGATGGATCGTGAGCTCCCGCGCGCCGGTGCGGGCCAGCGGGTTGTCGGGCCAGGCCTCCAGCGCCGCCCGAAACCCGAGCTCCGCCTCGGTCAGATGACGATCGCTCGCGGATCGCGCGGCCGGCGTTCGAAGGACGTCTCGCGCGAGCCGACGCGATTGCTCGGCGCGCTCGGCGAGAAGCATGGAGCCTCGGTGGCTGCGAAAGGACTCGAGACGCCCTCGAAATTCTTGCGGTGTGAGGATGCGCTCCTCGAGGTCGACCGCGAGCGCCTGCTCCACGATCGCGACGAGCTCGCGGGGGGCATCCGATGCGAGCGGCGTGACCTTTCGCTCCCGCACGTTCGTCGGTCGCGCGCGGCCTCGCGCGTCGCCGTGAGGCGGCCGCGCGCAGAGAACCTCGTAGAGCGTCGCCCCGAGGAGGTAGGTGTCGGTCCAGGGACCGAGCGCGTCGGGGTCCCCTTCGAGTTGCTCGGGCGCCATGTACGCAGGTGAGCCGGCGACGGGGGCGTCGTCGACGTGCGCCACGTCGTCCTCGGTCCGCTCGCCGAACGCCGCGGCGATCCCCCAGTCGAGGAGGTAGACCTCGCCGAAGCTCCCCACCATGACGTTGCTCGGCTTCACGTCACGGTGGATGACTCCGCGCTCGTGCGCATACGCGAGCGCGTTGCAGATCGTGACGAGCACGCCGAGGTTCCAGTCGAGCACATCCTCGGCTCCGTACAGGCGTCGCAGCGTCGGGGCATCGTGCATCACGCTCGCCCAGAGCTCGCCCTCGACGCGCTTCAGGATCACCTGGAGCTCGCCCGAGGGCCCCTCGCTGATCTCGTGGACAGGAACGATGTTCGGGTGCTGGAGGCGCGCCGTGACGCGCGCCTCCTGGAGCAAGCGGTGCGTCCCGGAGGGCGTCTCGCGTCGGAGCACCTTCACGGCCACCGGGCGGCCGAGGCTCAGCTGCACCCCTTGCCGTACCGTGCCCATTCCGCCCTGGCCGATCGCGTCTCCCAGGCGAAGCCGAGCGGGCGCGTCGGCGGAGCGCGGCGTGCGCGGCTCGGGGGTATCCGCCGCGCCCAGCGGCCGATCGACCCGGGTGATCGACGGCTCCTCGAGCTCGCGCAGCTCGGCAACCAACGCACGCCGCAACGAAGGATGCGCGTCGAGCTCGATCTCCAGCGCGGCGCGCTCGTCCTCGTCCAGCTCGCCGAGGGCGAAGCGTCGCAAGCGAGGGCCGTCACCGGAGGACACCCCGCCAGTGTAGGCGCGGGCCATGCCCTGGGGATAAGGTCCGCTCAGGTTCGGATTGAATCGTGGCAACTCCTGGGCACCCCGCCAGTTCCGTCAGCGACCTCGACCTCGAGGGGGCGATCGCTCGTGGGCGTCGCGCGTGGCCTGGTGTCGACGTTCCGGCCGAGGAGTGCCGCCGCTTCTGGAGCGAGCTCCCGGGCGCGAACGAGGACCGCGCGGTGGGGCCGCCTCACGAGGATCTCTACCTTGCGTGCGCCTGTCTGGCAGGGATCGCCGCGGCTCACCAGGCGTTCGAGAGCTCGATCATGGCGGACGTTCCAAAGGCGGTTCGCCGGGTGAGCGTCGAGCCGGACTTCGCCCAGGACGTGGTCTCCGATCTCCGCGTCGCGCTCCTCTTCGGGGCCGAGGGAAAGCCGCCCCTCCTCACGCGCTACCCTCGGGCGCGGCCCCCTGCGGTCGTTCGTGATGGTGCTCGCGATGCGACGCGCCCTGGACCGCAAGCGACGCGTCAAGGAGGTGCTGACTCAGCCGAGCTCGCTGGCGAAGCTCGAGGCCGAGGCGGCGGCCTTCACCTTCGTCGGCTCCGACGGCCTTCGCGAGGCCTTCGTGCGCGCGCTGCGGGAGAGCCTGGCGGCGCTCACCCCCCGCGACCGGAACGTCCTGCGCCTCCACGTGGTGGAGGGGGTCTCCGCGGAGGCGATCGGCCGCATGTACGGAGCGCACCGGGCGACGGTGACGCGCTGGATCGCCACCGCGAAGGAGGCCGTCTTCGAGGCCACGCGCGCCGCCGTTCAGCGCGAGAAGAGCCTCTCGCCGGCGACGTTCGAGAGCTTCGCGCGCGACGCCGCGTCTCAGCTCGACGCGACGCTCTCGACGTTCCTGGCGGATTCACCCCCCTGAGGAGAGCCGCGTCTTCCACATTCCCGGCACGTTACCCGAGATACGTGTTGACTGCACGGAGTTGGATTGGGCATAGGTTGTCCTGCATGAGCGATCGCGACGACCTGCCGCCCTCGGACGGCCCGACGCCCCCGCAAGGGTCGTGGACCCGGGAGGCCCTCGATCTCGCCCGCGCCTACGAGCGCGCGACCATCCGCTCGCGCACCCGCGCCGCCCTCGCGGCCAAGCGCGCCCGCGGCGAGCGCATCGGCACGCTGCCCTATGGCTACCGCCTCGCGGCGGACGGCCTTCACCTCCTCGCCGACGAGGCAGAGCAGGCGGTCATCGAGAACGTGCGCCGTCTGGCGCGCGAGGGGATGTCGCAGCGGGCCATCGTCATCGAGCTCGCTACGCGCGGGGTGGTCGGGCGCAAGGGCGTCCCGCTGCAGCAGACGCAGGTAGCGCGCCTCCTCCTCCGCGCCGCGTCCTGATCAGCCGCCGCGCAGCGTCAGGGCTTGGTGAGGGTGAACGTGCCGGTGCAGCCGGTGCAGGTCCACGATCCGGTCATGGTCTTGCCTGCGACCTTCGCGGTGAAGGGGAAGCCGAGGTTGCCGCCGGACTGGACCTGCATGTCCCAGGTGCCGGTCAACGTGTCGTTGGCGATGGTCACGGCGGACGCCGAGGCCGCGCCGGTGGTCATGCCCACCAGATCACAGCTGACGCTGACGGTCTTGAGCTGCAAGCCGGTGACGGTCGCGGTGTTGGTGAAGGCGGCGCCCGCCGCGGTCACGGTGACGCCGAGCGTGCCGGCGTTGTTGAACAGGCAGCCGAACGCGGTGCGGTTGTTGGTGTAGGGACCGGTCCACGTCCCGGTGACCGACGGGAAGTCGGCGGTCACGGTGACGTCCTTGTCGAGGGTGGTCGCGCACGCGGCGCCGCCCGTGCATGCGCCGCCCCAGCCGCCGAAGATCGATCCCGCCGCTGGTGCAGCGGCGAGGCTCACCGCGCTGCCCTTGGCGAACGTGCCCGAGCAGGTGGCGCCGGAGCAGGTGAGGCCTGCGGGCGTCGATGTGATCGCGCCGGTGCCCGTCACGTTGACCGTGAGGGTGAGGGTATGCGGCTTCACCGGCCCGCTGTCGACGGGGCCGCCGCTGCTCCCGCCGTCGGGCGCGGAGATCGGCTTGCGGTCGGGAAGCGGGATGTCGTCGGTGGCGAGCGCGTCGTCGATCGTGGGCGCGGAGCACGCCCCGACCGCGCCGAGCAGCCCTGCAACCATGCAGGTGATGATCACCGACCGCATTTCTTCACCATAGCAACAGTCGGGCTCCGGTCGATAGCTGCTTCCGCGTCTCACGGCGTTTGCGGGCTCCGTCAGCCTCGGTTGCGGTGGTGCGCCCGAGCGCGTCCCGACTGGTCCTGTAGAGGCGAACCCGAGATGTCGAAGCAGACTGTCTGCGTGAGGTGGACGGGCTTCCGGCTTCGCCCTCGCGCGATCTCGTCGAGCTCGCGCTCTGGTATCACGACGCGATCTACGACCCGGTGCGACCGACAACGAGCACCGAAGCGCCGAGTGGCTCGCGCGTGACGCAGCGTCGCTGGGCCTCGCCGAGTTCGGCCCGCTGTGGACCACCGCGGTAGGGGCCGCCGAGGGCGACGCGGTCCATGTCGCGAGCGAGCGAAGGGAGCACACCGAGGACAGCACGCGTCGGCCAGACCAGGCTGTGCAGCGACCGGCTCTGCTCCGAGCGTCAGGCTCACCTTCTCGGTCACGATCGCGCGGATGGCCTCGCGCACGGCTGGGCCGAGGATGCGCTTCACGTCGTCATCCTGTCCGTCCGTCTCGACGTAGACATCGCGGTCGAACGTCGGATCGCCGGTCTGGAGCTCGCGGTCGATGCCCACTCCCTTGCCGGCGCGGTCGAGGGCCCCTTCGTGGCGGAGCAGGATCGAATACGGATGGATCGTCGCGCTCACCGAGATCCGAAGTCGTGCGCCACCGGAGGGATTCGCGTGGCGTACCTGCTCGTGCTCGCGAGCCACGTCGTCCTGTCGATCCCCGTCGTCCCGATGTGCCTCGCCGCGTTCTACTTCACGTTCCAGCGCCGGTTCGAGACCCACAAGAACATCAACAAGGTGCTCTTTCCCGTGTGGCTCGGAGTGCCTTCAGGGAGTCGCGGCGGGTGTCGGGGCGGCGACGCAGCTGCCCTTTTCACGGAAGGACGCCACGATGCTCCGCGTGAGCGCGCCGGTGAAGGCGCCGAGGTCGGCGATGTCCTTCTCCTTGGCGGTACCGTAGGGGCCGAAGGCGCGCGCCGCGTCGAGCTTCGTTGCCCTGAGCTCTTCGAGGGTGACCTCGCCGTTCATGTCGGAGTCCGCCGCGGCGAGCGTGTCGAAGCGCAGACCGATCCCGGGGGCGCTGAGGTCGTCCGAGAAGAGGACGTCCCCGCGGAACGCGAGATCGACCGATTCGCTTCCGTCAGGCGGGACGACGATGCCCTTGACCTTCACACCGCCGCGCTCGCCCTCGCACTCGCTGAAGGACGTGTCGGTGGTGAAGCCCCACTTGATCGTCTTCGTGACCCCCGCCTTCCTGGCCTTCGCCTCGAGGTAGATCGAGAAGCCGCCCTTGGTCATGAGGTCGCGGTCGGACTCCTTCACGGCCTCCGCGAGCGTGGTCGTCGAGCCTTCCGTCTCGACGGCGGGCGCGATCTGGAACGTGAAGGTGTCCCACGGCTGCGCCCGGCGATTCGCCGACACGCTCACGAGGAAGCGGTCGTACTTCACGACCCAGCCGTCG
>JAYTBL010000033.1:0-13106 GCA_043736975.1 Polyangiaceae bacterium | reverse complement strand
GCCGCACTCCGCCTCGTTCGAGCAGGGCGAGCCGGTGTTGTTCGCGTAGCAGCCGCCGCCGCTGCAGTGGGCGCGCGCCCCGCACTCGCCGCTCGTGGTGCAGGGGACGCCGGCGACGTTCGCGTAGCAGAGGCCCTTCGTGCAGTGGGCGGAGGAGCCGCAGTCACCGAGGTCGGAGCAGGAGCAGCCCACCTGGTTCGCGAAGCAGCGCCCGCCCGTGCAGTGCAGATTGTCACCGCAGTCGGCGGCGTCCTTGCACTCGCGCGCGCCGGAGGTCGGACACTCGTCGCCGCGCGGCTCGGCGACGGGCGGCGGCGCCTCCTTGCAGGCGACGACGAGGAAGACGACGGCCGAGCCAACGACGATCCGGGAGACGTTCGCCTCGCGATGATAACTGGCTTCGCTATCCTCGAGCGGTGCCGAATCACCCGCTGACGCCCGAGGATCTCGCGACCCTCTCGGCGCGCACCCTCGCCCACTACGACAACGGCGCGACCGCCTTCGCCGCCGCGACGCTCGGCCACGACGTGTCCCAGAACTACGCGGCGCTGCTGCGGGGTATCGCCACGCAGACCGGCAAGGCGCCACCGTTCCGGATCCTCGACCTGGGCTGCGGTCCGGGGCGCGACCTGGCATGGTTCAAGGCGCAGGGTCACGAGCCCGTGGGCCTCGACGGGAGCCCGCAGTTCGTGGCGATGGCGCGCGCGACCGGATGCGAGGTGCTCCATCAGAGCTTCCTCGCCCTCGCGCTCCCCGGGGCGAGCTTCGACGGCATCTTCGCGAACGCCTCGCTCTTCCACGTCCCCACGCAGGAGCTGCCGAGGGTGCTCGCGCAGCTCCGCGAGGCGCTGGTGGTCGACGGCGTGCTGTTCTCCTCGAACCCGCGCGGCGACGGCAGCGAGGGCTACAACGGCGAGCGCTACGGCGCGTTCCACGCGCTGGAGACGTGGCGAGAGCAGTGCGTCGCGGTCGGCTTCACGGAGGTGGAGCACTACTACCGCCCCGAGGGTCTCCCGAGAGAGCAGCAGCCGTGGCTCGCGAGCGTGTGGAGGAAGTAGGGGCCAGCTACTCCGACTCGAACTTCTTCTTGATCTGGAGCGCCTGCATCTTGTGCGTCAACGTTCGCACCGGGATCTTCAGCGCCGCCGCGGCCGCCGTCACGTTGCCGCCGGCTGCAGCCAGCGCGTTCACGATCAGCTCGCGCTCGTAGCGCTGCATCTCGAGCCGCAAGCGTTCCTTGTAGTCTACACTCGGATCGACGGCGGCCATCGGCGCCGGCGTGAACGAGGGCATCAGCGGCGGCGGAGGTGCCGAGCCCATGGGCGCGACGTACGCCGGAGCAGGGCCCGGGATCACGCCGTCCTTGGTGATGCTGCTGTCGCGCACGCGCTCCGGCAGATCGTCCATCGTGATGACGTCGCCGCGGGCGATGACCACGCCGCGCTCCACGATGTTCTTGAGCTCGCGGACGTTGCCCGGCCACGTCCAGCGCACCAGCGCCGCCATCGCCGGCGGATCGAACGCCCGCACCGCGCGGGCATTGTCGCGCGCGGCGTCGCGCAGGAACGCCTCGGCCAGCGGCGCGATCTCGTCCTTCCGCTCGCGCAGCGGCGGTACCGCGATGGTCATGCCGTGGAGCCGGTAGTAGAGATCGGAGCGGAAGGAGCCCTCGCGGCCCATCGCCTCGAGGTCGCGGTGCGTCGCTGCTACCACGCGCACGTCGACCGCGATCTCGCGATCACCGCCCAGCCGCATCAGCTTCTTGGTCTCGAGCACGCGGAGCAGCGCCGCCTGCGCGCCCGCGGGGAGCTCGCCCACCTCGTCGAGGAAGAGGGTGCCGCCGTGCGCCTGCTCGAACACGCCGCGCGTCTGCTTTTCGGCGCCGGTGAACGCGCCCTTCTCGTGGCCGAAGAGCACGCTCTCCACGAGATTCGCGGGGATGGCGGCGCAGTTCACGCTGCGCAGCGGTCCCTCGGCGCGCGCGCTGCGCTGGTGGAGCGCCATCGCCACCACCTCCTTGCCCGTCCCCGTCTCCCCCAGCACCAGCACCGGCAGCACCGCGCGCGCCACGCGATCGACGAGATCCCACATGGGCCGCGACCGCTCGCCCATCACGAACGGTCGCCCCGACGGAGGCGGCAGGCTCATGGCCTGCGGTCCGCGCACCATCGCGGTGCGCGCGGCGTCGAGCAGCTCGTCGACGCTGGTCCCGCTGTCCGGGAACGTCGCCGAGCCATAGCGCAGCGCCGCGTCTTGCCCGACGATCATCGCGCCCAGCGCGTCCGCGTCCCCGCGGGTCGCCTCGGGGAGCGCCACCAGCACCGCGTCGCTCGCGTAGACCGCCGCGCGGTCGACCGGCCGCAGCTTCTCGAGCAGCGCCGGTACCCACTTACGGAGCGGATGCCCCGGCGCGCGCGCCGCCACCATGAGCAGCGCCGCCGGACGACCGAACGTCTTCGCGCGCGCCAGCTCGTAGTGCAGCAGCTCGAGCAGCTTGTCGTAGCCGAGGAGGCCCTGCACGCCGGGCACGAGGGTCAATACGTGCAGTGCACACGTGACGTCACCGAGGCGCAGCTCGTCGGCCGGCGCGATGCGCCCTCGCGGCGTGGGCACGCCATTGAGGCGCGTGCCGTTGGTCGAGCCGAGATCCTCGAAGCAGATCCCGCCGTCGGGAGCGACGAAGAACCGCGCGTGCGCGCGCGAGACGCTGGCGTCGTCCACGACGATGTCCGCCGGCCAGCTCCGCCCGAAGGTCATGGGCGTGGCCTGCGGCTCCACGATCTTCGCGCCGTCGCGGAAGTAGAAGACGAGCGACATCCGCGGCTCTCGGCGTGAGCCCGGCGCGATCTCCCGGTGGGTGGTGTCCTTGGTTCCGCTCACGTTCGCCTGGCAAGCGCTTGCCGACCCCGGCAACGCTCGGCCTGGAAGGATGCTGCCGATTGACGAATTCCACAACGATTTCCGCCCCGCCCCCGCCGGCACGCGGGTTGCGAGGGGGAGCGGACCGGGTGCTGCCGCCAGGCGGGCCCCCTCTTCATCACCACCACAAAGGGAGAACGACAATGCTGGGCGGACTCATCACGATCATCGGCGGCATCCTCGCGGCCTCGGGATTCATCATCAAGCGCAGCCCGAATGCGCAGCAGCTGATCGACAAGCTCACGCCCTATCAGGGCTGGATCGGCATCGTGATGTTCGGCTGGGGCATCTGGGAGACGCTCCACAGCGTGCTCGGCATCTCGCTGCTCGGCTCGCACCCGCTCACCTGGGTCTTCTGGCTGCTCTCGGGCGTCGCGGACCTCCTCGTCGGCTTCCTCCTCGGCTTCGGCCTCATCACGCACTACGCGCTCTCCAAGAACCCGCAGGCCATGGCGCGCGGCTCCCAGATCCGCGCGAAGCTCGTGGGCATCCAGGCGCCGCTCGGCCTGCTCGCGGTCGTGATGGGCGGTCTCTACATCGCGTTCATCTTCATGGCGTGATGCGGGCCGCGTACCTGGCGAAGGAGCCGTGATTGTGCGATCTTCACGCGCATGTCGCTCGGCCGCGTGGACCGCTACGAGCTCCTCCAGCTCATCGGCCAGGGGAGCTTCGGCGGCGTCTATCGGGCGCGGCATGTCCATACCGGGCAGATCAATGCCCTGAAGCTCGCGCGTGACACCGTCGATCCCGACGGTACCGCGCGGGTCCTGGCCGAGGCTCGCGCAGCCGCGAGCCTTCGTCATCCGAACGTCGTAGGCATCATCGATGGGGGCATCGCGGCGAGCGGTGAAGCGTTCATCGTCATGGAGCTGCTCGAGGGCTCGACCCTCGCGCAGGTCATCGCGCGAGAGGGACCGCTGCCTCCGGCGCGCGCAATCCGCATCGCCCGCCAGATGCTGGACGGCCTCGCCGCCGCGCATGCAAACGGCATCATCCATCGCGACGTGAAGCCGTCGAACGTGTTCATCACCAACGCGTCCGACGTCACCGGCGGCGACATGATCAAGGTCATCGACTTCGGGATCAGCAAGATCGCGCTCGCTGGCGTGCAGGCCGGCATGACGCTCCCCGGCGTGGCGATGGGCACGCCCGGCTACATGGCGCCGGAGCAGCTGGGGGACGCGCGAAGCGTCGACGGGCGGGCCGACGTCTACGCCGTGGGCGCCACGCTCTTCGAGATGCTCACCAAGCGGCGGCCCATCGAGTTCGACACCTTCGAGGCGTGGATGCGGCGCCTCATGAGCGAGCGCGCGCCGCCGCTCGCGTCGGTCGCGCCGCACGTGCCGCCGCTGCTCGCCGCCGCGGTCGATCGCGCCCTGGCGCGCGACGCCGACGCGCGCTGGCCCTCCGCGGGCGCGATGCGCGACGCGCTCGACGCTGCCTTCTCGACGGCCCACGAGGGGTTCGCGCCCACCGCCTTCGACACGCCGCGTGCGGTGGTGCAGTCGACGTTCCCGTCGACCTCGAGCTGGCCGTCTTCGCCGTCAGGCTCGCCGCCGCCGACGCCCTCGCCGCTCGCGGGCTCCGCGATGATGATGCCGGTCGGCGTCGCGCCCACGCACGGGTCGTACGCGCCGCAGGCGCGCGGGACCGCGCCGTACCCGATGCAGCAGCATCCGCCGCAGATCGCCCAGGCCGCGAGCACCGGCAGCTCGACGGCCATGATGTGGGTGATCGGCGGGCTCGTGCTGTTCATCGGGTTCCTCGGCGTCGGCGGCGCGGTGCTCTACGTTCTCGTGCTGCGCGTGCCCGATGCGGCGGTGGCCGCGCGCCCCACCGTCGCGCCGCCCGCCACCGCCCCCGCCACCGTCGCGGCTCCGGCCGTCGCCCCGAACGCGCCCGCCGCCGCGCAGCCCGTGGCGCGCGCAGGTGCCGCCGCGGCGGTGCAGCCGAAGCCCGGTGCCGCGCCCTCCGTGCCCGACCCTTCCTCGCCTTCGCCCGGCGCGCCCGCCCCCGCACCTGCCGCGGGCGGCAAGGTCGGCAACGTGCGTATCTCGCCACCGCAGATCGTCGGCGAGCTCCGGCAGGATCAGTTCATGTCCCTCGCGGGGCGCGCTCGCAGCGCGATCGAGCAGTGCAATCCCGATCGCCGCGCGCTGGTGATCAAGGTCGACATCATGATCGGCAACAAGCGAATCACCATCGCGCAGCCGTCGGTCAACACCAACCCGGGCGACCCCTTGATCGCGCGCTGCGTCGCGCAGTCGCTCAAGGACGCGCAGGGCGCCTCGTTCGCACCCGGCGACAGCGGCATCTACAAGGAAGCGCAGTTCACCTGGCAATAGCTCACACCTCGAGCGCGTCGAGGTAGCTCAGGTACCAGCGATCGCGCGCGAGCACGGTGTTCTCGACCTCTGGGTCGAGCGGGCGCACGCCGATGACGCGCTCCTCCTTGGCGGCGAAGAACGCGTGCCGCGCGAAGATGGGATAGCTCCCGGAGTGTGGCAGCGATAGCGCGCGCGCCGACTCGGTGCCGGCGTCGCTCATCTCGCGGAGCGCGAGCCCGAGCAGGTGCGAGGCGGCGCGCATGCCGGTGACGCTGCGGTCGTGAAGCAGCTCGAGCACGTGGCCCGACCTGGTGAAGATGCAGAGTGCACGGATCGCGTAGCGATCGCCGTCCTCGAAGATGAACACGCGATACCCGCTGCCCGTCCGCTGGTGGATGCGCCACGCGAAGAGCTTGGTGGTGCGCTCGAGCGCCGCACCGACGTCGACCGAGAAGCGATCCCAGAGCCGCGTGATCCGCACGTCGGCCGGGAGATCGCTGATCTCGCGCACGCCGGCGCGCCGCCTCCGACCGAACGGCGCGAGCAGCGGGAGCCTCGGCAACACGCCGCTCAACGCGGAGAGCCGCAACGGGCGGATCAGCACCGGCAGGCGGCCGAGCGACTCCCAGCCCTGCGGCTGGAGCGCAGCCACCGCGCTCGGTGACGCGAGCCCGTAGGCGAGCACCGCCTCCTCCGTCGCGGCACGCGCGGCGAGCGCGCGCTCGACCGCCTGGAGATCACCGGTCGCTGCCATCAGCACGGTGCGGCGCTCCCCGCGGAAGCGCATCGCAGAGGTGACGAGGACATCGGATCCGGAGGGGGCCATGCGAAGCGACGCTCTACCACACGCGTCTTGCACGCGGCGGTCGCGAAACTCTAGGCGCCGATGCGCGAGACGAAGCTCCACATCCGGATCGCCGACGACCGAGCGCTGGTCGAGGCGGTCGTCGCTGCGGCCTTGATCTGCAAGGCGGTCTGGTGGCGGAGCGCGGGATCCTTCACCACCCCGAAGGTGATGGAGAAGGTCATGAGGAACGCCGCCCATGGCATGAGCGAGCGGCGCCGCATGACGCGCGGGTGCGCGCCGGAGATCGCGGCGCGCCCGACGCCCCACGGCAACTGGTGGGCGAGGTCGTCGGGCCAGGGCGTGAGGAACACGTTGGGCTGCGACGGCGCGCGCCGGATGACGATGGGCCGCGTGGCGAGCTCGCCCATGATCCGCTGCACCATGGCGCGATCGAGCGTGAAGGGCGGAGGCCGCGGGTAGACGCGGGTGATCACGTCCTCGCTCGAGTCGCGCAGCGGGTTCCGGGCGCGTACCGTGGATGTCGTGCTCATGAGGCGTCCTCCCCGCACCGAGCCTTGCAAGGCATCGGCCGGGCGAGAAACGCCGGTGAAGGAGGAGGTGCGGATGTGCGCTGCGTGGACGCGCACGCCACAAATGCGGGGCCCAGCCCGCACCATGCGCGGGCGGGAGGCCTCAGGGATGAAGGCTAGGGCTTCGCGGAGAGCTGCTCCAGCGCGAGGCTCGCGCGCCCGCGGATGAACGGCGCGAGATCGCCATCGACCGACGCGGCGCGGAGCTGCGCGATCGCCGCAGCGCGCCCGTGACGAGCGACCAACCCCGCCGCGTCCGGCTTCGAGAGTCCGCAGAAGCCCGACGACAGCTCCCTCTCGATCGACGAGAGCGCCAGCCCCGAGGTGCGGAAGCTGCGATGCAGCACGAGCGGCGCGCGCGCCGACATCGTGCTCGCCGACGTCTTGGTGAGCGACTTGAAGATCGGCGAGCCGTGGTACACGCGCTTCTGGGTGGGCGAGAGCGAGACCGGCCCCTCGATCGCGCCAGCCGGGAACATCACGTTGGTCCGGTCGGGACAGTTCTGGAGTTGCTGCTGAGAGATCGTCCCGGCCGGACACTTCGGGGTGTCGCTGAGCGGGTCGGAGCTCTGGCCGTCGAACTCGGTGGTGTGGTTCAGGCCGATGAAGTGGCCGAACTCGTGGATCATGGTGAGCGCGTCGTTCTCGGCCTGGCTGTCCGGCACCACGATGAGGCCGGAGACGCCGCGCCCGAACAGGCCAGCGGCGCCGGGAATCCCGGGCGAGATGCCGACGGCGATCTCCCTGCCCTCCGAGCGGATCGAGTTCGAGAAGAGGATGTGGAGGTTCTGCGCGCCGTCCGTCTCGCCCACCGAGACCGCGAAGCCGTCGATGATCTCGTTGTCGTCCACGTCGACCAGCGAGGTCTTCGCCGGCCGGAACGTGATCTTGCCGCGCTCGATGCCGAGCAGCTGCTTCGTGGCCTGGAAGAAGATCGCGATACGCTCCTCGATGCCCGCGTTGGTGGAGGCCTTCGCGGGATCGACCACCGCGCCGTCGACCCGGAGCCCCGGCGGGACGTGAATGGTGAGGTCGAGCGCGCCGCCGCGGAACGTCCCGTCACCGCTCGACTGGATGCGCACTCGCGAGGTGAGCTTGATCTTCGCGGTCGGCCGCCCCTGGACGCCGAACAGCACCTTCCACTTTCCGGGCGGCACGATGGTGGGGACGTTCCCGCTCTGGGGCACGCTCACCGCGGCGATCGTGTCGAAGGCGGCGGTGCTGGTCTCCTTGGTACCGCCGTCGGGCGTGAAGTTGTCGTGTACGACCGTGCCCGCGGGTGAGGTGATGCGCTCGATGCCGAAGGGGTTGGCCTGGTCGAAGTCCGCGACGTCGCCCTCGGCGACGATGTTGAAGCCGAGCGCGCCGACCGGCACGTCGAACGTGACCTCGGTGCCGGTGGTGACCGTCCCCAGATCGACAATCAACGGATCGGTGGTGGGCGGGGGCGGCGAGGCATCGGGATCGGTCCCGGCTTCGGAGTTGGGATCATCGGTACCGGCGTCGGCGCCCGGCTCCGCGCTCTGCTTGATCACCGTCGTCGAGGTGCAGGCCGCGGCCGCGACTGCGACTGGGAGGAGGGAGAACGCCAAGAGCCCGAACAAGGATCGACGCATTGGGGGGGGCCGGCTGCAGGGTTCATGCCCCAGGTGATCGATTCGATCGCAGGGGAAATGAGGTCGGCGCGATCCTCGCGCGGAGGGGTGTGACCGTTCGTTCACGGCACCCCTGATCCAGGTCGCCGCCGACCACGCCGCGCGAGCGAGATGCAGAGCGCCACCACGAACCCGCAGCCCGCCGCCGCCGGCGCGGTGCGACCGACCGTGCCCACGCTGCAGATCCCGGTGGTCGGCGCGTCCTCGCACTCGCGCGTGAAGCCGCCGCGCGGGGTGGGGTTGCAGCCGGGCGCCTGCGTGACCTTGTCGTTGAGCACGGCGCGGGTGCCGTCGGGGCGGTAGATGCTGCAGATCGCGTTCACGTCGTCGGGCGAGAGGATGCGCTGGTGGGTCTCGCCCTTGTCGTAGCGAGCGAACATGGTCGCGCCCTTCGAGTCGGAGTGACCGACGCCGAGGAAGTGCCCCGCCTCGTGCGTCACGACGCTGAGAAAGTCGTACTGGCTCTTGTCGACCGGATCGCGAAACGCGATCGGGTCCATGTCCTTCGTGTTGATCTCCATGTCCGCGCCGTAGATCTCGCCGGTGTCGGGCGCGAACACCACGGTCGTGAGACCGAGCACCTGCGGGCCGTACGGCCAGGTGTCGTCACGGAAGACGACGGCGTTCTGGTTCGGCGCGCGCGCCTTGTACTGCACGGCGTCGCACGCGACCGGACCGAGATCGCGCACGTCGATGCTGGCGCGGGAGCGGCCGTTGCCCTCGGTCGGGCACGACGCGCCGGTCCAGCGCGTGAACGCGATGGAGAGCGAGTTCGACGCGTCATCGTACGACACGCGCTTGCTCGGCGGATCGTGCACGTTGTACCCGATGCACGCGTTACGCCAGAACAGAGGCAGGCCGCCGTCGAAGCACGCGCCCGCGGTGGTGGGGTCGAAGTCGGCGGGCGCGCGCACCGTCGTCGTGCGGCAGAACGCCTGGGCGGAAGCGGGAACGATCAGCGCGGCGAGCGCGAGCACGCCCGCGAGGGCTGCCGGACGCCTGGAAAGCGAAGCCACTTCGAAAGGGGTAGCACACCCGCCGGCAGGTCCTTGCCCGGCTCCACGAATACATTGACCCACAGTGACCGCGGGCGTCGCTGGCCGCCTGGAATAGCTCGCTGCTCCCGATCGTCTATCCAGGATCCGATGCGTAGCCCGCTCCTCGTTCTCGTCCGCTGGCGCGGCGACATCGTCGCGACGTACGACGCCGTCGCGCCGGCCGCGCCGCTCGTCTCGGAGTGCGACGGCGTGAGCGTCGAGGTCTACGACGTCGGCCTCGAGCGCGCCGCGCTCTCGCTTCGCCCGCGCGTCGACTGGCGACCGATCGCCGGCGTCGCCGCCTCGCTCGCGCTGCACGTCGGCGTCGCGGTCACGATGCTCCTCCTCCTGCGGCTGAAGGACCGCATCATCGAGATCGCCGCCGATCACTCCGGCAACGAGCAGGCCGCCGTCGTCCAGGATCCCGTGCTGCGCATCGCCGCGAACCAGAACCCGGTGGCGAAGCCGGAGGAGGAGCGACCGCCGCAGCCCTCCGACCCGCTCGCGCGCCCCGAGCAGCCGCCACGCCGCGAGCAGAAGCGGGCCGCGGTCGTCACCGCGCACGGCTCGGCGGGCCACGACGTCATCTCGACCTCGCGCACGGTGTGCTCGCCGCCCAAGGGGCTCGCGGCCAACACCGGTCCGACGTGTACGCGCACCGTCACGCTCTCCTCGATCACGAAGCGCGCGAGCTGCTTCGTCGACACCGTCGCGCGCGAGGGGGACCAGGGCACGCTGACCTACCCGTGCGAGGGCGACGGCGAGGCGACGCTCTTGTTCGGCAACCGCTCCTTCTCCGGCGCCTCGCTGGGCGGCGGCGGCAACGTCAACGTGTGCACCGGCACCGAGTACCCGTGGAGCGACGGCTGCAGCTGGACCAGCGCGCAGCGCGTGACCGGGTCGGTGGCGAGCGGCTCGCTGCGCTTCACCTACGGCGAGGCGCCGAAGGCCGGCGAGCTCAACTGCGCAGGCTCATGCACCGCCACCGCCACCGTCCGTATCCAGGGCGAGAGCGCCCTGCGCTGACGATCACTTCGGGACCAGGAAGTCCCGCACCACCGGCATGTGCTGCATGTTCTGCGCGGCGCTGTCCATGAGCTGCACCGGCGCGACGTCGGCGAGGGGCGCGAACACGCGGCTGTCGAAGACGAGCCCGCCCACGTAGCCGCGCTTTCCGATGGCGACCGGCAGACCGAACGCCGCGAGGTCGGAGTCGGCGAGCACCCAGTCGTAAGGCTTGCTGCGCGGGGCGCTGGTGTTCTCGTTGCCCGCGCCGTCGGCCGGGTACGGCCCGGTGGTGACCACGATCTCGGAGAGCCCGGTGATGCACGGCTCGGCGCGCACCGGCGTGTTCAAGTCGCCCCCCAGCACGAGGTAGTCGGCCGCGGGGATCACCGCCCTCACCTGCGCGACCAGCGCCGTGACCTCGGTGGCGCGCTGCGCAGCGCCGGTCGTCAGCAGGTGCAGGCTGATCGCCCAGAGCGGATGGGGCCCCGGCAGGTCGAGCTTCGCGTAGGCGAAGCCGCGGTTCGCGACCGCAGGGTCGACCCACGTGCCCGACTCGAGGATCGGATAGCGGCTGATGATCCCGTTCGGGATCTGCACGGCGGGCTCGCGGTAGTAGGTGAAGCCGGCGCCGAACGTGACGGTGACGAAGTTGTCGACCTCGGCGGTGGAGTTGCTGCCGACCACGAGCTCCTGGACGAGCACGACATCCGGACGGAGGCCCTGGAAGATGCGCACCCCTTCCGCCGGTCCGTAGACCAGGCTCGGCCCGCTCGAGATGTTGGCGGCCATGACGCGCAGGTTGCCGGGGACGGGCGGCGGACCAGCATCACGCGCCTCGCTCGCGTCGAGCCCGCCGTCGCCGGGCGCCTCGCCGTCCGGCGGATCCCACGATGCGTCGGTCCCCGGCGGGACGACCAGCGGCGCGCTCGCGCTCTCGCTGCTCCTACAGCTCGCGAGCACGAGCAGGACAGCAAAGGCTGCGGCTGTCTTCACTTCCAATGAGCGTAGCAAACGATCAGGCGAGCGCGGCGAGGGACTCGAAGATCGTCGCCATCGCCACCGCGCCGGGGTCGGCGACGCCGACGAGCGCGCTCGCCGGCACGTAGCTCGATCGACCGGCGCGCGCGACCGTCATGGCCTTGGTACGCTCGGCACCGGCACGCGCCGCGAAGCCCGCAGCCCGCAGATCACCGCCTGCCTCGAGGGCCGCTACGGCGGGTGCCAGCGCGTCGAGCATCGTGCGATCGCCTTCGTTCGCTCCCCCATACTGCTGGATGCGGCTCACGCCCGCCCGCAGCGCCACCGGCCAGACGGGCGGATCCGCGACCGCCGTTCCCATCGCCGCGAGGCCGATCGAGAGGAGGACCCCGCTCGAGCCACCCATCACGGTGGCCAGCCGTTCGGACAGGCTCTCGCAGAGCTCGGACGGGGTTGCGAGCGGCAGCGAGTCGATCGCCGTGAGCACCGCGCGCGCCGCGGTGGCGAACGTCGTGCCCGTGTCGCCGTCGCCGACCTTCGCATCGAGCGCATCGAGGTGGGACTGGAGCGCGATGAGCGTCGTGCACACCGTCTCCACCACGAGCCGGCGCGCCGCGTGCTGCGAAGGCGCCTGCGGCTCGCGCTCGAGCCGGCGCGGGATGGGGAACGGCGTCATCCTCGTGAGCGCGCGCCCCCGCGGCCACACCGACGGACCGACCAGCGAGAGCAGCGCGGCGCGCAGCTCGGCATCGAGCGGCAGCGCGGAGACCGAGAGCCCCTTCATGTCGAGCGACGTCATGAGGCGATCCGGACCGAACACCAGCACCACCTCGCGCTTCAGCGCCGCGAGCAGCGACTGCGTCGCGACCGCCATCTCGATGGCCGGCAGGCCTCCGAGATCGTTGACCAGCAGCGCGAGCGGGCCCGGCGCGTCGACCAGCGTGGCCTCGAGGCGCGCCGCGAGGATCGCGGCGAGCTCGCGCACCGGCGCGATGCCGATCTTCTCCGCGCCCGGCTCGCCGTGGATGCCGAGCCCGAGCTCCACCTCGTCGGGCCCGAGGCGCGCCTCGGTCAGCTGCCCGGGGATGGTGACCGACGACAGCGAGATCCCCAGCGAGCGTACGGCACCGGCGACGCGCTCCGCGCCCTTCCGCACCTCGGCGAGCGAGGCGCCGCTGCGCGCGAGGTGCCCCGCCACCTTGTGAACGAAGAGCGTGCCGGCGATCCCGCGGGGGCGCGCGGAGTCGGGCAGCGCGATGTCGTCACCGACCACCACCATCTCCACGTCGAGACCGAGCGCGCGCGCCCGCTCTGCGGCGAGCCCGAAGTTCAGGCGATCGCCGGTGTAGTTCTTCACGACCAGGAGGCAGCCGGCCTCACCGGTGACCGAGACGATCGCCGCGAGCACCGCGTCAACGCTGGGCGACGCGAAGATCTCCCCGCACACCGCGGCGGTCAGCAGACCGTCACCGACGAACCCGGCGTGCGCCGGCTCGTGGCCTGCCCCGCCGCCCGACACCACCGCGACGTGCGTGCGATCGGCATCGGTGCGAACGAGCACCTTGATCGAGGGATAGCCGTCAAGCCGCGCGACCTTGCCCTCGCCGAGCATGACCGCCAGCTCGAGCGCTTCGGTGACGATGGCGCTGCGTTCGTTGATGAAGTGCTTCACGCGCCGCATGGTGCCCGATCTGGCGGCGCCCCTTTGCCGAAATGGCGAGTCCGCAGGCCGCGACGAGCTCGCGCTGCAGGTACGGCGGCACGACGGGCGTTGCCCCCCGATGAGCCCCGCGGTAGGCGCGAGG
>JAYTBL010000032.1:0-5760 GCA_043736975.1 Polyangiaceae bacterium | reverse complement strand
GGCGCCGCGTCCGCGCCGTCGGCCGCGTCGGCGGCGTCGGCCGCGACCACCGCGGCGTCGCTCGCGAGGCGGGTCACGCAGCGGTTCGTGGAGAGATCGCAGACGTAGCCCTCCGCGCACGGGCAGGCGCGGCCGGTGAGATCCAGATCACCCACCGAGCACGCCGACGCGAGCGCGATCACGCCGCTGACGGTCGCTACGACGAGGCGGGTGCGCGCAAGCATCAGAACGCCCCTCGCAGACCGAGCGACGCCGGGCCGACCACCACGTTCGCCGGCCCCGCCGTGAAGAGGCGCACCGAGAGCCACCCCAGCCCGACCGCCGCGACGGCGCCGCCCGCTACGAACGCGATGGTGGCGCCGGTCGCGAGCAACTCGGCTCCCTCTTGCTTGCGCAGGGCATCGTCCTGCCCGGGCGCGTCGACGGCGCTGCGATGGCGCGACTGCGCCGCGAGACCGAGACCGACGCCGACCCCCAGGCCCACCACGCCGACGCCCGCGACCACCCACGGCACGATCGCGACGCTCGACTCCGTCGCGGGCGGCGGCGGCGCGGGTTCGGGCGGCAGCGGCTTCGCCTTCACCGGCGGCGGCAGCGTGCGCGCCTTCTCCAGCTCGTTCGCCTGCGCGCGCAGGGTCTCGATGCGGATCTCGATGGCGCGCCGATCGGGGGCGCGCGGATCCTCGAGCAGGTAGGTCCGCTACGCTGGCAACGAGCCGGCGGGCTACCGTCTCTCCGGCGCGTACCGCATCCTCCAGAACACCACCGGCCTGCAGCTCACCGCGGTCACGAACGTCGCCGGCGTGGACCTCACCGCCACCGGCCGCCAGGCCGCAGCATGCGCGGGCTGCCACTACCAAAACTGGTACGCGCTCGACAAGGTCGCGAAGATCCTGAGCCGCCGCAAGGGCATGGGCGCGAACATGACCTTCCTCGATCCGAGCGAGGGACCGCAGCAGCTCCTCGGCGGCAAGACCGTCGCCAACGACAAGGATCTCGTCACCTCGCTCGTCGAGTCGACGAACTTCAAGGTGAACGCCTGCCGGCTCGCCTTAAAGTACCTCTACGGCCGCATCGAGAACACCTGCGAGGCGCAGGTCTTCGAGCGCTGCGTCGATGCCTTCACCAAGGATCAGACGATGCAGTCCGCGGTCGCGGCCGTCGCCAAGGATCCGACCTTCTGTCAGTGAGGATGATCATCATGCACACCAAACTCGTCACCTTGGCCCTCGTGCTGGTCCTCACCTCGGCGTGCTCGTCCGAGGACGCTAGCGTCCTCGGCAGCAGCGGTCAGGTCGGCTCGACCGACCCCGCGCCCACCGACCCCACCCCGACCGACCCGCCCGGCAAGGTCGACCCCGCGACCTGCGGAGGCAAGGACTTCGCCTCCTTCGACGGCAAGAGCCTGATCGCCGATCGCGTCGTCGCCAACGTGGGCGTCGATCGCGGGCGCTTCAAGCCCTACGACGCACTGGCTGCAGAGTACAACCGTGTGCTCGGCAGCACGCCGGGGAGCTTCGCGGCCGCGGCCGACACGTTCGGCAAGTCGGACCCGCGCTGGTACGACGAGCCGCTCGCGGGCGGCGTCGTGCTCCAGACGGCATACTCGATCGCGTTCGACGGCTGCCTCACCTACACGGCGACCGGGACCGACTACGCCGCCGCTCCCACCGCCGCCACCGCGGCGACCAAGTGCGCGGCGATGGCGCGGACCTTCTGGAGCCGCACCGCCTCGCCCGATCAGACCGCCGCTTGCGTCGACGTCGCCGTCACCGGCAGCGCGTCGGTGAGCGATCCGCGGAAGCGCTGGGCCTACGCCTGCGCCTCCGTCCTCAGCTCGGCTGGTTTCCTCACGTACTGATTCGGCGAAAGAACAAGGGAGCACACGTCATGTCCGGATTCTCTCGTCGTGGATTTCTCAAGGCGCTCGCAGCCGCGGGCGGCGCGGCGGTAGGTACGCGCCTCGCGGGCGGCTCGTTCATCGGTAACGCGCTCGCCGCGCCCGAGCCGACCTCGGTGGTCATCATCCACTTCGTCGGCGGCTACAACTCGATCTGGTCGAGCGCGCAGCCCCTCACCGGCAGCTTCGGCGTGACCGCCGGGAACATGACCGATCTCGGCAACGGCGTCACCGTCGACAGCATCCTCGTCGATGCCTACTCGCCCTTCGTGAAGCAGCACGTCGCCACCATCGGCGTGCGCCACGGCCAGAGCAGCCATCCCGGCGCGCGGCGCTCGCTCTGGGATCAGGGCGGCGGCAAGTGCTACGGGCACGCGCTCGCGGCTGAAATCGGCGGCGCCGGGTCGAACAAGGCGCTCATCGCGGGCGCGCAGGACCTCAAGGGCGATCGCCCGGTCGCGCCGGTCAACGGCGTCGCGTTCCAGAACGTCCTCGACATGAAGTCGTTCCTCGACTCGATCGGCGGCGGCGGTCCTGGCCCGCGCGATCCCGACCGCGCCGTCTCGCTGGCGGTTCTCGCGAGCTCGCAGACGATGTCGAAGAACTCCCTCGACGCGAGCCCGGTCTCGCTGCTCGGCCTGCGCCAGGGCTACGGCGACGCGGTCGCCACGCTCAAGCTCCCGCCCGCCACCATCGATCTCCCGGCGCTCCAGGCGGCGTACGGGCTCGGGGCCTCCACCAACGTCAGCTCCTTCAAGTCGAAGATGGCAGCCGCCGAGCTCTTCGTGCAGAGCGGCACCAACGTGGTCTCGATCTTCGAGCCCGGCTGGGACACGCACGGCGACAACAACGGCAACACCGTGCGCAACATGATGACGCCGATGATGGCGCCCCTCAAGACCTTCCTCGATCGCATGGTGACCGCGGCCTCGACGCGCAACGTGGTCGTCTGCCTCATGGGCGACTTCGCGCGCAGCCTCCCCGGCTCGAACCACCAGCCGAACCTCTCGGCCACGGTCATCGGCAAGCACGTGCAGCGCGGCACCACCGGCAGGGTCGACGGCGACGTGGGCATCAGCCCGTCGACACCCAGCTCGCCCGGCCTCTGGAGCTACCTCGCGGCGGCCGGCAAGGTCGCTGGCGCCCCGTTCGGCGCGAATCCCCACGCCCTGGTGATCTGACGCTCGTTTCGCGCGACCGCCGCGAAAGATCGCAACTTGCTTTTGCGCTCGGCCGATGGGATATCCGGACGACCTAATCGTCATCGGGGGATTCGATCATGAGCGCGACGTCGAGCCTTGCGTTTCTTCTTCGTCGGATGGCGCCGCTCGCGCTTTGCGGCGCCCTCGCCCTCGCCCTCGCCGCGTGCGGCGGTGACGACCCGGTCGGCTTCGTGCCCATCGGTGGCCCCGATGGAGGGGGGCCGTCGCTCCTCGCGGCGCCGACCATCACCAAGCAACCGGCGTCGCTCTCGGTCGCGGCCGGCGCGACCGCGGCGTTCGAGGTCACGGCCACCGGCTCGGGGCCGCTCGACTACCAGTGGCTGCGTGACGGCACGGCCATCGCTGGCGCGACGAGCGCGAAGCTCACGCTCCCCGCCGTGGTGACGGCCGACGACAAAGCGAAGCTCTCCGTCGTCGTCAGCAACGCCGCCGGGAGCGCGACGAGCGCGGACGCACTCCTGAACGTCACGACGTCGATCCCCGGCGGTACTTCGTATCCGACGCTGTGCACGGGCCCGAAGAGCACGGGGTGGTGCTGGGTGACCGCGGTGAGCGGGACGGCGGTCGCGTTCTCCGACGCCATGAACGGCGTGCTGGTCAACGGCCAGGCGTTCTTCCGCACCACCGACGGCGGCAGCACCTGGTTCCTCGCGACCGCCAACGCCCCGAATCTCGTCACGGTCCACGACGTGCACTTCGCGACGCCGACCCTCGCCTTGGCTGTGGGCCAGAGTGCGTCGAACGCCCCGGTCTTCCTGCGGTCGACGGACGCCGGTGTCACGTGGAATCCCGTGTCGAGCGGCGTGACCAGCGTCTCGTTCGGCGTCTCCTTCGGCAGCGCGACGGTCGGCGCGGCGGTAGGCGTCGGCGGCGACATCACCTACACGGCAGACGGCGGACAGACCTGGGCGCGCGCGACCGCGCCCGCGCTCGTAGGCCTCGAGTCGGTCGCCTTCGCGAGCGCCTCGGTCGCGGTCGCCGTCGGCGCCAACGGCACCATATTGCGCAGCACGGACGGCGGCATGACCTGGAGCGCGCTCCCCGCGGTTTCGAGCTCCGCGGGACAAAGCATCAAATTCGTCAGCGCTACGACGGGGTTCTTCGCGAGCGGCGACGGCCTCCGGCGCAGCGACGATGCCGGCCTCACCTGGACTGCCGTCCCCGGAACGGTCGGGCTCCGGGACCTCGACTTCGGTGATGCGCTGCACGGCGTGGCCGTAGGGCAAACCGGCAAGAGCGTTGTCACCTCGGACGGCGGCGTCACCTGGACGAGCCTCGTGGGCGCGCAGCCCGATCTCCGCGCCGTCGCCTACGCCGGGACGTCGACGGTGGTCGTCCTCGGCCAGGCGATCCAGCGTTCGACCGACAGCGGTAAGACGTGGGGGACGAACGCCCAGACCGTCGACTTCGCGCCGCCCTCGATCAACGCGCTCCGCTTCGCCGACGCGACGACCGCGGTAGCGGTGGGTGGCGCCAGCACCGGATTCATCACGCGCACCACCGACGGAGGCGGCTCCTGGGCGGGCGTGATAAGCCCGACCAACGACCCCCTGGTCGGAATCGATTTCGCGTCGCCCAGCATCGGCGTCGCGGTGGGCGCGGGCGTCATCTTGCGCAGCGTGGACGGCGGCGCCGGCTGGACGGTGGCGACGAACGACCCGGGCCATCGGCTCAACGCGGTCCGCTTCGCCAGCGCGACGGTCGGCATCGCGGTGGGACAGGTCGCGACCGGACTGCAGGGCCTGGTGCTCCGAACCACCGACGCGGGCGCGACGTGGAGCCCCGTCGCGTGGCCCTCCGGCATCACCGCGCTCACCGCGCTGGCCTTCGGAAGCGCGACGGTCGGCGTCATCGGTGACAACAACGGCAAGCTGTACCGGACGACCGACGGCGGCCTCACGTGGAGCCCGGTCGGCGACGCCGGCGCATTCGCAACGGTCAGCAGCATCACGTTCGCGGACGCCACGACCGCGCTCGCCGTGGGCACGCGCGGCTTCATCCTTCGGTCGGCGGACGGCGGGGCTACCTGGTCACCCGTGGTCGCGGCCGATCCGATGGCGCCCGACGCGGTCGCGATCCGCTTCGCGAGCCCGACCCTCGGCTACATGCTGCAAGGCAGCGGCAGCGGCATCATGAAGCGAAGCGTCGACGGCGGCAAGACGTGGAGCGCGCCCTTCCCTCGCCTGCCCGCGCCCTTCACGGCGCTGGACTTTGCAGACGCCAAGCACGGCCTCATTGGCTGCGTCTTCTCGACTATCCTGCGCACGACCACCGCGGGCCAGTAAGCTCCGGGAGGCCATGGGCTTCTGGGACTTCCTCCGCAAAGGCAACCCCGATCTGGCGGCGCCCGCAGGGGCTCCGCCCGGGGGACGGCCCGCGCCTCCGCCGGCGTCGAATGCCCCGCGCGACGACGATCCAGCGACCGCGGTGACGCGCGACATCGCCAAGCTGACGCGCAGCGGAATGGCGGGCGGCCCCACTGCCGAGGAGGCGCTCTACCTCTTCGCGCAGCTCCGCGCGACGCCCGACGAGGCGCGCGCGGTCGAGGAGCTCGTGCGCACCACGCAGGTCCGCCAGCTCCCGGAGCCGCTGCTGCTCGCGCTGGGGAGCGCGCTCGTCGATCGCGGAGAGCTCGCG
>JAYTBL010000031.1:0-2240 GCA_043736975.1 Polyangiaceae bacterium | reverse complement strand
GGTGAAGAAGTGCGTGGAGCGCGACGGTGAAACCGACACGACCAGCTGCCCAACCACCGCCACGCCTCTCCAGAGCGTGGTCCTTCCGCCAGGCTACTGAGCGGATCGCGTCGCGGCGGTCGAGGCGTGGATCACCTCCCTCCCGCCGGCGTGTCCCTGATCAGCGCGCCTTGGGAGGCGACGCGCCTGGCTTCTTCGGCACGGGCGGCGGGTTGGGCAGCGGGACCTTCGGCGAGGACGCCTTCTGCAGGTCGTCCTCGTCGAGCGCGATCGGCTCGTCGCTCGGGTGCTCACCGCTGGCGGTGACCGGAGGCGGCTCCGGCCACTCGAGGGAGGACGGTTTCGCCGGCACCTCGGACTCGTCCCACGCTTCGCGCTTCACCTCCGGCGCTGCGGGTCCCGAGCCCGGGCCGGCCTGCATGAGGGTCTGCATCATCGCCTCGCGGGCCTCGGCGAGCTTGGGGCTCTCCTCCTCCGGGCCGGTTGCCGCCCACACGCCCTGCGCTGCGGCGGGCCTGTCCGACTCGTCGCCGCCGTCGATCGCCGGGATGTCCGGGATGGCGACCGCGAGTCCTCCTTCGAGGGGATGCGCGAGCGCATCCGCCTCGGCCAGCGCCTCGGCGTCGCCCGGGGCGCTCACCGTGGGATGGGCGTTGCGCTGAGAGCCGCGCGCGGTCTCGGGCTCACGGCTCTCTGGCGCGCCGGCGGAAGGAGTGCGAGGCGGTGCAGCGCCGCCGGCTCCTGCTGCACCGCCGGCCTGCGCCTTGTGCTCGCCGCTGGGCGTCAGCGACGCCTTTGGCTCGGGAGCCTCGGGCGCCAGGCCAGCCTTGCGCGCGAACTGATCGAGCGCGAAGAGCAGCGCGTCCTGCGCGGTCTTCGCGAGGACGGTGTCCCAGCCGATGGCCGCGACGATACCGGCGGGGGAGCCGTCCCCCGTCTCGTGGAGCTTGCGGACCCACGCGACGATCTGGTCCTTGCTCAGCGTGTCGCACAGCACGTCGGTGCCGCGCAGCTTCCCGCCGCGGCCCTGGACGTTGAAGAGGAACCACTGGTCGTCGATGAGCGCGAGCTCGCGCGCGGTGGCCAGCGCCTTCTGGATGGCGACGCCGGTGAGGCGACCATGGCGCCAGAAAGACCACCACTCGGCCAGGACGATCCAGTCGACGAGGATCGGCGCCTCGATGCCCGTCTCGAAGATGGCCTCGTCGATGTCGCCGGCGACCAGCGCGTCGTGGACGACGAGCTTCACCTTCTCGTCGTCGTCCTTCAGCGCTGCCTTGGCGCCGCGGATCCCCCACTTCGCGAGCACCGGCCCGCGAATGTCGTTCGGCATGTGGAGAAAGAGCTGGTCCTTCGCCTTCTGCTCGTCGAACGGGAAGAAGTGCGCGACGAATTCCTTCGCCGTTCGCACCCGGCCCGCCTCGGTCCGCCGATGTTCTTCCATCGCGAGACAGAACTTCGTCACCGCTTGATTGCGATCGTTCCTCGGTTTGGCCACGCCCTGGTTCCTCCCAGCGAGAGTCAAAGCTATCCTAGGTGGTGCTCGGCCTCGTGGTCATCTTCCGTGTGGGTCTGGCCGCGGTCCGTGTGGGACAGCGCCTCTTGCCGCTCGCGCTCCTGCTGGCCGCGTGCCCTGCGCCGGCTGCGGCGCTGGCGGCGCCCGACCTCGCGATTCCTCGCCTCGATCACGATGCGGGAGCGTCCCCGTCGCGCTCCGGTGAGGGGGCGCGCTTCGGTCATCCGCCGCCGGTCGTCGGGTCGACGTGGACCGTCGAGACCCAGGCCTCCAGCCGCTCGACGGATCCCGGCGGCGCCTCCGAGCAAGTCAGCCGCTACGAGTCGACGTACCGCGTGGAGGTCCTCGCGGTGGACGGGCCGGCGCCCTCGCGCGTGAAGCTCGTCGTCACGCGCAACGTGCAGACCTACCAGGAGCAACCGACGCCCACCGTGATCGACGGCAAGGCGTACCTCGTCGACGCGCGCTCGCCGCACGTTCGCGATCTCGCGGATCTGCCGGTCCCGATCGCCGAGAGCGAGCGCGTGCTCGACATGCTCTCCGATCTCGGCACACGCTCGCGGATCGATCAGATGCTGCCCGACGAAGCGCTCGCGATCGGCGCACACCGCGACGACCTCGCGGGCGCCATCCTGCGGCTCGTTCACCCGCGGGCCTGGACGCTCCGTTCGGGGACCTGCACCCTGGTGCGCGTCGAGGGCGGACACGCGGTGTTCGCGACCGA
>JAYTBL010000030.1:0-5772 GCA_043736975.1 Polyangiaceae bacterium | reverse complement strand
ACATCGTGACGAGCGCGAGGCACGCCAGGGCGAGCAGCGGGATGAGCGGGGTGGCGGGGAAGGGCTTCCGGGGGCGGTCGGCGGGGGAGCGCATGCGCTCGGAACCCTACCCGAAGTCCGACTGCAGGAAAACAGGCGGTGCGGTGGTCGATGGGGTTGTCCCACGCGACCCTCCGTTGACTCCATGCGGCACGCAAGGCAGACTTCGTACCTGCGGGGATCGTATTTGCCATGCCTTCCCGCGTCTTCTGGAGCTTTTGACTGAACCATGGCGTCCGACGGCGTGACGGCAGCAGCGACGAAATCGGCGGCCCCCGATCCGCTGATCGGTCGTGTCATCGCCGATCGCTTCCGGATCACGTCGCTCATCGCGCGCGGGGGCATGGGCAAGGTCTACAAGGCGGAGCAGGCGCCGCTCGGCCGCATCTGCGCCCTGAAGGTGCTGAACCCGAACTACAACGGTGATGCGGACCCCGAGTTCCACCGCCGGTTCTTCCGTGAGGCGAGCATCACGTCGCGCATCACGCACCCGAATTCGGTCACCATCTTCGACTACGGCAAGACCGACGACGACGTCTACTACATGGCCATGGAGTTCCTGGACGGCCAGACGCTCCATCATGCGTTGCGCGAGGTCGGGACGATGCCCGAGGAGCGCGTGGGCCGCATCGCGCAGCAGATGTGTCGCGCGCTGCGCGAGGCGCACGCGCTCGACGTCATCCATCGCGACCTGAAGCCCGCGAACATATTTCTCATGCGCCACGGCGACGAGCACGACTTCGTGAAGGTCCTCGACTTCGGCCTGGTCAAGCACCTCGGCGAGCGCCCCGAGGAGCAGCTGACGCAGACGGGGCTCTTCATGGGCTCGCCGAAGTACATGGCGCCCGAGCAGATCCAGGGCGGCCACGTCGACGCGCGCACCGACGTCTACTCGTTCGGCATCATGATGTACGAGATGCTCGCGGGAAAGGTGCCGTTCGAGCGCCCCACGAGCGTGAACATCCTCATGGCGCATGTCGGTGAGCCGCCGCCGCCGATGCGTGCGGTGAATCCGAACCTCGTGTGCTCGCCGGCCTTCGAGGAGCTCGTGATGCGCTGCATCGCCAAGGACCCGAACGAGCGCTACGTGTCGATGGATGCCGTGCTGCAGGGGATCAAGCTCGCGCACGGTGGCGCGATGACCGGGCAGCTCGCGGCGGTGAACATGAGCGGTGCCTACGGCGCCTACAGCGCGTACCCGCCGGTGGCCACCATCCCGCCGCCAGCCGTCCACTCGAGCAGCGTGCCCGGGTTCGCGCCGGCGCAGACGCCTGCGGGCACCAGCGGCACGCACACTCCGCTCGGCAACTCGATGTTGTTCTCGTCCTCGGGCGAGAGCGGCGCGGGCGCGTACAGCGAGGCCCCACGTCGGCGCTCGAAGCTGCTGATCGGGCTCGGCGTCCTCGTGGCCGCGGTCCTCGGCGGGCTCCTCGGGATGGCGGCGTTCCGGATGACCGCGAGCTCCGCGGCCGACGCGCCCGGGGCCGCCGCGCTGACGGCTCCCGTTCCCGTCCTGGCGCCGAGCGCGCCGAGCGCGCCGCCCGCCGCGAGCAGCGGCGCTGGCGCGACCGGGGCGCAGGCTGCGGCGGTGACGTTGCACGTCACGAGCGATCCGCCTGGCGCCAACGTCCGCGAGGACGCCGCGGAGCTGTGCGCGTCGACGCCTTGCGACATCACGTTCAAGGGCGAGGCCGCCGACCCGTCGAAGGTTCACCGCCTCGTGTTCACGCATCTCGGGTTCCGGCCGGAGATGAAGCAGGTGAAGCCCGGTGATCCGCCGCTCTCGGTGAAGCTGTTCCGCGGCGGAGGCGGCGCCATCGCGCGTCCGCCGGTGAGCGCGCCGCCGGGCTCGGCGAAGCCCGAGGCGACGCCGAACGGCTTCAAGGATCTGCCGTACTAGAAACATTCAGCCTCGCGGCTGAACACGCGCAGGGCAAGATCGCGCGCATCGCGGGGCATCCGGAGCAGTGCGCCGAAACCGCTGCACTTAAAGCGCCACCGGCACTAGTCTCCCGCCCCGAGGATGCTCGCGAAGTCTCATCCGATCCGGATCCTCGCGGCGCTCGTTGCGGTCCTCGCCATGATGGTGGTCGTGCTCCGCAGCCCGCCCGCGTTCGCCGACGCCCGGACCGAAGCGCGCACGCACTTCAAGAAGGGCATGGACTCGATCACCGCGGGCAAATACGACGAGGGCATCACCGAGCTGAAGCTCGCGTACACCCTCCTCCCGCACCCCAACGTCCTCTACAACATCGCGCGCGCGTACGCCGAGGCCGGCGATCTCGACGAGGCCGCCAACTACTTTCGCAAGTACATCGAGGGCAATCCTCCCGACAAGGAGGAGGCCTCGCAGATCCTCAAGAACCTCGAGGCGCGGATCAAGCGGCAGCAGGCGGCGGCGCGCGAGGCCTCGCAGTCGCAGACGCCCGTGCCGCCCGTCCCGACCGCCGATGCCGGCGCGCCGCCGCCCGTCGCCGATGCCGGCGCGCCGCCGCCCGTCGCGCCCATCCCCAAGACCCGCGAGGAGATCGGCGCCGCCCGCACCGAGGACGTGTTCGCCGAGAGCATCGTCACCGCCTCGAAGGGAGCGCAGAGCCCGCTCGACTCGGCGAGCTCGACGTCGATCATCACCGAGCAGGACATCCGGCTCTCGGGCATCACCAAGATCCCCGAGCTGCTGCGGCGCCTCGCCGGCGTCGACATCATGGAGGTCACCGGCGGTCAGACCGAGGTGAGCATCCGCGGCTTCAACCAGCGCCTCTCCAACAAGACACTCGTCCTGGTCGACGGCCGCAGCGTCTACGTCGATCTCCTCGGCGCCACGCTCTGGCAAGCGCTCTCCATCGGCGTCGAGGATCTGCAGCGGATCGAGGTGGTGCGCGGCCCCGGCTCCGCGCTCTACGGCGCCGACGCGTTCAACGGCGTCATCAACCTCATCACCAGGAAGCCGGGTGAAGGCAAGAACGGCATCGTCGGCGGCTACGGCACGCAGGGCGCCACGCACGGCAGCCTCTGGGCCTCGGGCCGCGAGAGCGACTTCGCCTGGCGCCTCGCCGCCGGCTACGACTACCTCCCGCGCTGGTCCCGTGAGGTCCCGAACGGCCGCGCCGACGTGCGCACCGGCATCGGCGATCAGGTGGAGAGCGCGCGTACCGTACGCATCGACGCACGCGGCACCCGCCAGCTCGGCAAGGTCGGGACGTTCGGCGTGGGCGCGGGGCTCGCGCAGGGGTCGCTCCAGGTCCTGGGCATCGGGCCCCTCAACGACATCGTGCTCCCGCAGTTCGTCTCCACCGACATCACCACGTTCCTCAACACCGAGCACCTCGACGTCCGCGCGTTCTGGAACCGCCTGCGCGCCGACAACAGCCTGAACGTCAACTACCTCGGCCAGTCCCTGCTCCCTGCGCGTGCCGAGCAGAACATCGTCGACGGTGAGGTCGTCTACAAGGTCAAGAGCGAGCTCACCAAGGATCTCGTCAACGACCTGCGGATCGGCGGCGCCTACCGCTACAAGGACGTCAGCTGGACCTACCTCGATCAGCGCCGCATCGAGCACCACTACGGCCTCTTCGTGCACGACGAGCTGAAGGTCGGGACCTTCCTCGCGTTCATCGCCGACTACCGCGTCGACTGGGTGCCGTACCTCGAGCGCTTCCAGCAATCGCCGCGCGGCGCCGTGCTCCTCCACCCGTCGACCAAGTCGACGATGCGCGCCTCGGTCGCCACCGCGTTCCGCAAGCCGACCTTCCTCGAGTCGTACCTCGCGCTGCCCATCCAGCTGCCGGTGACCGGCGCTACCCAGATCTCCGAAGGCGTCCGCCGCGAGGACCCCAGCTTCATCCTGCAGGCGGAGCGCATCCTGTCCGCCGAGCTCGGGTATCTGAACCAGGAGAGCGACTACTTCGTCATCGACGCGTCGGTCTTCTTCAACAAGGTCTCGAACCTCATCCAGCTGTCGGCGAACCGTCCCGTCACCGTGGGCGACTTCGCGGCCGCAGGCGGTCAGAACCCGGCGACGGCGCTCTATCCCGTCGGGCTGGGCGGCTGGGAGAACCAGTGCCAGGCCTACTTCGTGTACGGGGGCGAGGCGGGCCTCCGCACGTTCCCCATCGAGGGCCTCGACGTTTACGGCAACTACACGCTGAACGCCGTGCAACAGGACAACACGAGCTGCACCCCGGAGCAGCTCTCCCGCATCGTCGCCGACCAGCGCACGAGCGTGCACAAGGTCAACGCCGGCGTGCAGCTCCGCACCAAGGTCGGCTTCGACGGCTCGGTGGACTTCCACTATGTCGCGCCTCAGGTCTGGGCCGAGCAGGTCACGAACTTCGTGCGGCAACAGATCGAGCAGCAGGCGCTGAAGGTCTCCGACTACACGCTCCTCGACGCGCGGCTCGGCTATCGTTTCCTGGGTAACCAGGCGGAGATCAGCGCCAACGCCTTCAACCTCCTCGATATCCGCCATCGCCAGCATCCGTTCGGACAGCTCGTCGGGCGTCGCCTGATGGCGATGGCCACCTACCGGTTCTAGAAATGCGCACCCGTTTCCCCGCCTTCGCCGTCCTCGTCACGCTGGCGCTCGGCGCCTGCACCGACGTTCCCGTCGACGACGAGCGGAACGACAAGCGCCTCTTCGCGCCGCGCGGCGTGATCCGCGGGACGGTGACGTACGTGGGGCCGCGGCCCTGCTCGCGTGAGGGGCACATCGTCGGCAACGCCGTGCTGCTCGTCTACGAACGGCGCAATCCGCCGCCGCCCGCCGGGATCGCCACCGGCGCCGTGAACTTCGTGTCCGTCCCTGGTGATGTGCTCTTCGCGAACGAGCCGCGCTCCACCAGCAAGGAGCTCTACTGCCCGCCGAGCCCCACCAACGTGACGGCGAGCGCGCCGTTCGTCATCGCGCCGCTCGATGCTGGCTCGTACCAGATCTCCTCGTTCTACGACCGGCGCGGCCGCTTCTGGCCGACCTTCAAGTTCCGCAATTTGCCCGAGGCCGGCGACATCGGCGGCGGCTACGTCGATCTCGAGGACGCGCAGAAGAACGCCGCTGACCCCAATCGCCAGCCTGTCTACCTGCCCATCCCCGTGGGACGCGAGCAGCCCGGGACCGCGGCCGGAGAGATCCCCGACTACGTCATGGATCAGAGCGGGTTCGTCGCCGACAACGTGCCCGTCACCATCGGCTCGCTCATCCCCTTCACGCGACCGTACTTCCGCCCCATCGACGCCGATGGCGTCGGCGCGGAGATCGTGAAGGACGCGCGGACCTCGGGCGCGAACCCCTCGGGCGACCCGCTCGCCGTGCCGATCATCGCGATGACCGAGGACGCGAAGATCCTCGCTGCGCCCGCGAACCCCACCGCGCAGACGCTCAGCGCGTACCAGAAGAGCTTCCGCTCCCTGAAGCTGCTGTGGGGCGTAGCCAGCGCCGAGGTCCCTGCGGCCACCAGCAAGTCCCTACCGTTCGACCTCCAGCTCGCGCCGCTGCCGCCGCAGGGCAACGGCGGGCTGCTGGTGTTCAGCCGCGGCACGTCGATCGCCGAGAACGCGCTCGTGCCCGACCTCTGGCCGCAGGTCGCGTTCGTGAAGCTCGCCGACGATCCCTTCCGCAGGACCGACCTGCAGTCGCTGGTCATCCAGGGCACGCCCGACGAGTCGCTCGTCACCGGCAAGCCGCCGGGGCCGATGGTGGTGATCCAGGGCATCACGCTCTTCGACGACAGCCTCGCG
>JAYTBL010000029.1:0-5785 GCA_043736975.1 Polyangiaceae bacterium | reverse complement strand
GGCGAGCTTGGCGATCGCGTCTTCGTCCGCGCTGATGGCGCGCTGGACCTCGTTCTTGACGATCTCCTCGTACTCGCGCTTGACCTGGCCGATGATCTCCTGGAAGCGCTTGCGCTGCTCGTCGTTCGTGATGAGCGAGTGGTGGCGCAGACCCTTGTCGAGCTCGTTGAGCACCATGAAGGGGTTGATGGTCCCATCACCGGCGTCGTTGACGAGCGCGTTCGAGATCTTGTCCTGCACGTAGCGCGGGGAGATGCCCTCCATGCCTTCGCGCTTCGACTCCTTGCGCAGCTCCTTCACGGTGTCCTGCGTGTAGCCGGGCAGGACCTTGCCGTCGTAGAGCTTCAGCTTCTGGAGGAGCGAGAGGTTGTGCTTCTTCGGATCCTCGAGGCGCGTGAGCACCGCCCACATCGCGGCGACCTCGAGCGTGTGCGGGGCGATGTGCTTGCCCTTCACCTTCGCGGGGCCAAAGTCCTTCTCGTAGATCTTGATCTCCTCGTGGAGCTTCGTGATGTACGGGATGTCGATCTTGATGGTGCGGTCCCGGAGGGCTTCCATGAACTCGTTGTTCAGGAGCTTCTTGTACTCGGCCTCGTTCGTGTGACCGAGGATCACCTCGTCGATGTCGGTCTGCGCGAACTTCTTCGGCTTGATCTTCTTCTCCTGCGACGCTCCGAGGAGGTCGTAGAGGAAGGCGACGTCGAGCTTGAGCATCTCGACGAACTCGACGATGCCCCGGTTCGCGATGTTGAACTCGCCGTCGAAGTTGAACGCGCGCGGATCGGAGTCCGATCCGTACTCGGCGATCTTCCGGTAGTTGATGTCGCCGGTGAGCTCGGTCGAGTCCTGGTTCTTCTCGTCCTTGGGCTGGAACGTGCCGATGCCGACGCGATCCTTCTCCGAGAGCACGAGGCGCCGGACGCGGATGTGATTCCGCATCACCTTGCCCCAGTCCCCCTCGTACTTGGTCATCAGGTTCTTGAAGATGAACCGGCTCGCGGGATCGAGGTCGCCGTCGACGCGGACCTTGTACTGCTCGTTCGAGAGCGCGAGCTCCTCGATGGCCTTGGGGCGCCAGTCCTGCGGGATGAGCCGCAGCGGCTCGTCGTTCATGGGGCTGGGGAAGCGGTCGGTCGACGTGCCGGCGAGGCCCGTGTCTCCGAGGTTCACCCAGTCGAACGAGTACAGCGAGCCGTCGGTGGTGCGCGAGTAGTACTCGATGCCCTGCTTGAGGAGCCGCGCGATGGTGCTCTTCGACGAGCCTACGGGACCGTGCAGGAGGATGACGCGCTTCTCGGGGCCGTAGCCCTCGGCGGCGGCCTTGAGGACGTGCACGAGGCGCATCAACGGGATATCGAGCCCGAAGATGGCATTCGCGCCGTTGTTCATCTCGTCGCGGAAGAAGTTGTACCGAGTCAGCTTCTTCTTGTTGTCGATGTACTCCTCGGTTCCGAAGGAGATCACCATGTCATAGAGGCGCTGGTAGGCGTTCCGCGTGATCTGCGGGCGGTCGCGCACGAGCCCCAAGTACTCCTCGAACGACCCCTCCCACGCCAGCTCGCGATACAGCTTGAAGTCCTGCATCGCGCCAATTCGGTCGATCATTCCGGTCTGCGACATGCGTTCGAAGATACCGGAAACGTTTGGCGGTGTGCACGCTGGTTTACAGCCGTGCCGTGCACCGATCGCCACGGCGGATGACGCTGCCGCAATGGCACGGCTGGGCTCCCGGTTCGCCAGAGGGGCGAGGCACGGCAAGAAGGCCGTCCGATGGGGGCGGGCCGGGGTCGCCAAAGGTCAGCAAGAACCTGATTTTCCGTAATGAACCTTGGCGTTCGCCGGGAGGGGACTGACATTAGTAGCGGCTCGCCGGTTGCATCTGTGCAACCAGGAGTACAATCGAGAGTGAGCAATCCCATGAGTTCCACGAGCACCACGAGCACAGCCTGGTCGCAGCGAAAGTCTGGGTTCGCGTCGCTGGTGGCGCGGGTCGTGGGCGCTGCCGCGCTGGTAACCACTGCGTTCCTCACGGTGGGTTGTGGACTCTCCCCGGCCTACGAGCCGGAGCCGCGGATGCCGGGCGCCTACACTGCCGCCCCGAGCCCGAACACCGAGCCGATGACGTCGGAGCAGCTTGCCGCCCAGAACGAGGCGAGTGCGCGCGCCAGTGGTGAGATTGCAGTCGGCGACGACGAGAACGAGTACTCCGACACCGATCCCAGCGCGCTGACCGAGTTCAAGCCGGCGCTCGAGGGTCACGGTCAGTGGGTCGACGATCCGGCGTACGGCACCGTCTGGGTCCCGGCCGCCGCCGAGGTCGGCAGCGACTTCGTGCCGTACACGACGGCCGGCCACTGGACCTACGACGACACCGCGAACTACGTCTGGGTCTCCGACTACTCCTGGGGCTGGGCTCCGTTCCACTACGGGCGCTGGGTGCACGGCAGCCGTCACGGCTGGGCGTGGATCCCGGGGCGCACCTATGCTGGCGCCTGGGTCGTCTGGCGCTCCGGCGATGCCGGCTACGGCTACGTCGGCTGGGCTCCCGCCGGTCCCGATTGGTACTGGTACAACGGCTACGCCGTCGGCTGGACGTTCGGCTACACGCCGTACTACTCGTACTGCCACCGCGACTACTTCTACAACCCGTACGTCGGTGGCCACGTCATCCGCGGTGGCGATCCTCGCGATCCGCGCGGCCGCGATATCGAGGCCCACACGCGTCCCTACACGCCGGCGCAGCCGGGGGTCGGCGCGGGCCGCGTCGCGGCGAACCCGAGCGTCGGTGGTGGGCGCGTCGCGGCGTCGCCGCGCGTCGGTCCCTCGCCGAGCGAGCTCGGCATGCGCTCCGAGAGCATCGTCGCGCCGCCGCGGGGCAACGCCGGTCTCGAGCGCGCGCAAGCCCTCGCCGCTCCGCGCACCGCCATCGCCGCGGGGGGCGCGGCTCCCGCGCAGACGCGTCGTCGCGCGTTCGATCAGGATGGCGTCGTGGCCCAGCCGAATGCGCGCATCTCCGATGGTCGCGGTCCCGCCACCTCCGCCCGGGTCGACGCTGCGGCGCGCGCGCCGCAGATCGCCGGCGTGACGCCGAGCGGACCGCGCCCCATGTCGCGCTCGCTGATGGATTCCCCCGGCACCGCGCCGCCGAGCGCCCCGAGCTACCGCTCCGCCCCGACGATGGCCGCCGCCGCGCCCTCGCAGCCGTCCTTCCGCTCGCAGCCCTCCCAGCCGTCGCAGCCGTACTTCCGCTCGCAGCCCTCGGCCTCCGCGCCAGCGTTCCGCTCCGCCCCGAGCTTCTCGAGCCCCTCGCAGTCGGCGCCCTCCTTTCGGTCCTCGACCCCGTCGGCGCCCGCGTTCCGCGCTGCGCCCACCCAGCCGACGTTCCGCTCGTCGACGCCGAGCGCGCCCTCGCGTCCCTCGTCTCCGTCCATGTCCTCGCCGTCGCGCTCGGCGGCTCCTTCGGTCGCTCGTCCTTCTTCGCCGTCACGCTCCTCGACCACGTCCGGGAAGCGGAGGTAACTCATCATGCCGTCGTTCTTGTCGTCTTTCGTCTTTCGTGGCGCCGCGCTGGCAGCGCTCTCCACTACGCTCTTCGCATGCGTGATCGAGGAAGCGCCGCCGCGCCGCCTCGGTCCCGACAGCGCGAGGCCAGCGCCGCCCCCCGGCTCGACTGGCTCGGTGGGGGGCATCCCGGCGACGCCGCCGCCGAGCACCACGCCGACGAGTCCTTCGCCGATGCTCGTGGCCGTCGACACCGACCAGGTGATGAACGCCGATCCCGGTCAGGGCGTCGGCATCTTCACCGAGTACGCCGCCGGTGGTAAGTGGCACATCTGGTGGACGTGCGACACGGCCATCTCCCAGACGCAGTGCGACGTCTCGCTCGCCGCCACCGCCGCGACCGGCACGATCGACGCGCTGAGCTCCGAGCAGCTCGAGGGCGGCACCGTCACCACGCCCGACCCCACGCGCATCGAGGCGCGCATCACGACCACGAATCAGGTGCACGGCATCAGGTTCACGACCACGCCCGGCGCCGTCATCACGCTCGAGGCGAAGGTCGGCGGCCTCAGCGAGGGCCCCGGTCCGAACCGCTCGTTCTTCTTCTTCGTGCAGGACGGAAAGATCAACGGCGGCTACACGGGCCCGCTCACGAACCCGCTGCAGCTCCAGGGCAGCAAGCCCTGATCCGGCGACGGCGCGTCGTGGCCTGAGCACACAGGCCCCCGTCGCGTCATGAACATGCGAGTCGTCATCGGTCTCGGTTCGAACCTGGGCGATCGTCTGGCGACGATGCGCGACGCGGTGCGCCGCATCGCGCACGTCGCGACCGTGACCGCGCGCTCGCGCGTGTACGAGACGGCGCCGATCGGCCTGGTCGAGCAGCCGTCCTTCCTGAACGCGGCGATCGCGGTGGAGGGCGCGCTCGGCCCGCTCGCGCTGCTCGATGCGCTGCTCCGGATCGAGCGGGAGCTGGGTCGCGATCGCAGCGGGGACGCCGTGCGCTGGGGACCACGTACCATCGACCTCGACGTGCTCTGGATCGACGGCGTGGCGTTCGACGACCCGCGCCTCGCGGTGCCGCATCCGCGCGTGACGGAGCGCGCGTTCGCGATGGTGCCACTGCTGGAGGTCGCGCCGGGGGCCCGCGATCCGCGCACCGGCAGCGCCTACTTCGCCCCCATCGACGACGGCGTGCGCCTCACCGACCTCGCGCTCTAAATCAGGTGGGGACTTCGTCCTCAGGTCTGATCGCTGTTCGCGCTTGAATTTCTCTGCTGTCGCTTCGTCCAGTAGGGATGTGTAGCGCGAGAAGTTGGTCGGAAGCTGAGTTCGGACACGCGGAGCTCGGAGACGTGCGGCGCACCGCTCGACTGGTTGATCTTGCTGCGGAAGTGGCTGGCCGGCCTGCGGGCACGGTGATGAAGGCATGTGCCTCGAGTGCCTCGAGGGAGGGAGCGTTCCGGCTGCTCGAGAACGATGCTGTACATCCCGAGGCGGTGCGGGAGGCGATGACGTTCGCTACGAGACGGAAGTGTCGCCAGGAGCAACACGTGATCGTTCCCATCGACGGGACCTCGCTCAACTCACGGACAAGGCACACATCAAGAATCTTGGCGGCGGAGGTGCTTGGTCGAAGGGCGCGCAAGGGGTCCAGGTGATGACGGCAGTGGCGCTGACTCTCGAAGGGTCGATGCTCGGCGTTTGCGACCAACGGATGTGGGTCCGGACGGAGCGATCGCCGCACGGCCGACATGGAGCCTTGGGAAAGACGAGCGAGAATCGATTCTGGCTCGAGACGCTCTGCGAGACGTCACGAGCGTTCGGCGAAACTGCCCCGCAGTGCCGTCCCTGGTTTCAGATGGACCGAGGCGCGGACTCCCTGCAAGTCCTCGAGTTGTCCACCGACCTCGACCTTCTTGTGACAATCCGCGCTGCGCACGATCGTCGCATCGACGAGAGAGTCGGTCATCTCTGGTCGACGCTGCAGCGATCGCCCGTGCTCGCGAAACGACAGGTGGAAGTGTCCGCGCGACCTCCCACTGAGCGCAAAAAACGCATCAAAGGCACGCGTATCGAGGTCATGACAACGCCGCGGCGAGCTCGCGTGGCGACCGCCGTGATTCGAGCTGCCACCGTACTGATCAAGTGCAAGACGAACTCTGGCCGAGAGTTCACGGTGACTCTCAACGCCGTGTACGTCCGCGAAGAGGGTCGTCGCGGCGACGACCGAATCGAGTGGATGCTTCTGACCACGCACCCGATCCGCACGCGCCGCGACGTC
>JAYTBL010000028.1:0-13166 GCA_043736975.1 Polyangiaceae bacterium | reverse complement strand
CGACCTCACGCTCGCGAAGGCACGCGTGCTCGCGACGAACCCCGAGACCGTGACCGACGCCGCCGCCGCCTACCGCGTGGTGCTCGAGAAGGCGCCCGCCAACGCCGACGAGGCGCCGGAGTCGGCGCGCAACGGCCTCAGCGCCCGCCCCGCGCCGCGCATCGCCGCCGCCGAAGGCCTCGAGGCGCTGCTCAGCGCCATGCCTCCGAGCGAGGCGCGCACCGCCGAGGTCCGCTGGCTCCACGAGTGGCGCGGCTCGCGCGCCGGCGCCGACGAGCGCGCCTCGGTCCTGGCCACCTGGGCGCTCGTCGAGGAGAGCGAGCTCGGTGATCCTGCGCGCGCCCTCGCGCTCTACAAGCGCGTGCTCGAGGCGAACCCCGACGACTTCGACGCGCTCACCGCGACCGCGCGCCTCTCGCTCGCGCTCGGCGACGTCGAGGGCGCGCTCGCTGCGCTGGCCACGCGCCGCGCCTCCGCCGAGGGCGAAGCACGCAACGCGCTCGACGTGCAGATCGCCACCATCCTCGTGGCGCGACCCGGGCGCGGCCGCGAGGCGCTCGATCGCGTGGCCGGCGTGCTCGAGAACGCGCCGCATGATGCGGGCGCCCTGGAGCTCGCGGCGCGCCTGCTCCACGACCCCGAGGTCACCACGCGTGCCGCCGAGGTCCTCGAGAAATCGCTGGATGCCGTCGAGGATCCCGCGCGCCGCGTCGACATCCTCGAGCGCCTCCTGAGCAGCGGCGAGCCCGGCGCCGACGTCCGCCTCGGCCAGTACGACCGCCTCCTCGACATCCTCGGCGAGCTCGCTCGGCACGACGAGGCCTTCGTCGTCGCGCTCCGCGGCGCGAAGGAGCTGCCTCACCAGTCGACGTTGTGGGACCGCGCCGAGAACCTGGCGCGGAGAATCGAGACGCCCGACGCGCTCGCGGCGCTCTACGAGGAGGTCCTGCGCAGCGACCTCCCGCAGGGCGAGGCCATCGAGCTCGGGCAGCGCGCGGTGGCGTTCTACGAGGAGTGGTTCGAGGACGGCCTCCGCGTGGTGGGCATCCTGGAGCGGCTCCTCGAGATCCAGCCCGACGACACCTGGGCGTTCGATCGCCTCAAGCTGATCTTCGATGCGCAGGAGCGCTGGGACGATCTCTTCGCGCTCTACGATCGCGCCGCCGCGAGCTCCGACAAGGACCGGCGCCTCGAGCTCCTGGAGGAGGCCGCGCAGATCGCCAAGGACTTCGCCAACCACTCCGCGCGCGCCATCGGCTACCTCGAGCAGCTCCTCGAGCTGAAGCCGGGCAACGTGCGCCTCTCCGCGGCGCTCGAGCGTCTCTACGAGCGGCACGGCTGCCATCGCGAGCTGATCGGTCTGCTCGGCAATCGCCTCCCTCAGCTCTCGCTCGAAGACGGCCAGCGCGAGCGCGCGCGCATCGCGGCGCTTTGGCTCAACGAGCTGGGCGACGCCTCGAGCGCGCTCATCGTGATCGAGGACATCCTCGCGCACTGGCAGGGCGACGACGAGCCGCTCGCGCCGTCGATCCCGCCGGGAATGCGCAGCTCCGGCGGCTCCATACCGCCCCCGCCGCCGCCGCCGATCGACGTGACCGACCTCCTCGAGCGCGTGCTCGCGGTCGCGCCCAAAGCCGCCGAGGTGCGCGAGTCGGTGATGCCCTCGCCCGAGGGCCGCCGCGACTCCTATCTCCCCACCGCCCCCAAGCGCGGGCTCGTTCGCCAGCGCGCCGCAGCGCTCCTCAAGGAGCGCTACTCCGGCCCGGGCCGCGAGGCAGATCTCGCGCGCGTCCTCGAGGTCGAGCTCGAGGCGGTGAAGAGCGTCAAGGAGCGCATCCGCCGGCACCAGCAGATCGCCGCCATCTACGCGCAGCTCGGCGACGACGACAACGCGATGGAGCACTTCGTCCAGCTCGTGCTCCTCGAGCCCGAGGTGGCCACGCATCGGAACGAGCTCGCGTTGCTCGCCGGCCGGGTGGGCCGCTACGAGCGTCTCGCCGAGGTGCTCGTCTCCGCCGCCGACGACTGCAACGACGACGCGCTCAAGGTGGAGCTCCTGATGCACGCCGGCGTCGTGACCGCCGAGAAGATCGGCGACAGGCCGCGCGCCATCGACGTCTTCTTCCGCATCCTGCGCATCTCGCCCATCTCCGATCAGGCGCTGCTCGCCGCGTGCCGCCACGTCGAGCCGCTGCTCGAGCAGATCGGCCGCAAGACCGACCGGCTCGACGTCCTGGAGCGCCTCGCGATTCTCGAGGAGGAGCCGAGCGTCCGCTGGAAGGTCCTCGGTGAGGCCGCGCGCCTCGCCACCGAGCTCCACGAGGATGACCGTGCCATCTGGGCGTGGGAAGGTCGCCTCGAGGCAGCGCCCAGCGATCCCGAGGCGCTCGATGGCCTCGTGATCCTCTTCGCGAAGGGCGAGCGATGGCGTCCGCTCATCGACGTCCTCGCGCGCCGCGGCAAGCTCGATCGGGGCCTGTCTCCTCACCCCGAGGACGGGGGGCCCCGCATCGACCAGCGCGCCGACCGCGTGCGCGTAGCCACCATCCTCAGCGAGAAGCTCGATGCCACCGAGGAGGCCATCGAGACCTGGCGCGACGTCGAGGCCACCTTCGGCGACTCCGACGAAGGCACCCGCGCGCTCTCCGCGCTCCTCCGCAGCACGCGCCGCTGGCCCGAGCTCGCCGAGCTCCTCACCGGCGCCGCGGCGCGCAACGACGACGCCAGCGAGAAGGCCGACATCCTCCGCGAGCTCGGCGACGTGCAGCGCGAGCAGCTCGACGCCGTACCCGAGGCCATCGCCAGCTACGAGGCCGCGCTCGGCCACGATCCGCGCAGCGAAGGCTCGCGCGTCGGCCTCCGCACGCTCCTCAAGCGCGCTGAGCACCGCCCCGACGTGGTGCGCGTCCTGCTCTCCGCCTACAGCGCCGCCGACGACTGGCGCCTGGTGCTCGATCTCACCGAGCACCGCCTGAACACTGCAAAGGAGACGAACGCGCAGGTCGCGATTCTCGTGGAGGCGGCGGGCATCTCCGAGGCGCGCGCGCAGGACAACGAGGCGGCGTTCGCGCTGGTACGGCGCGCGATGCTGCTCGAGCCGAGCGACGAGGCCCACGCCACCGTGGACGAGCTGTTCCGCCTGGCCGAGCTGACGCGCGCCTACCGCTCCCTCGCCGACGCGCTACGCGAGGCCATCGACGCCTCCGAGGAGGCCTGGGCGCGCGCGCTCCGCTTCCGCATGGGGGAGGTGCTCGAGAGTCGCCTCGACGAGGCACGCGGCGCGCTCGACGCTTACGTGCAGGTTGCACACGACGACCCGAACGATCTCGCCGCCGCGCGCGCGGTGATCCGCGTCGCCGGCAAGACGATGCGCTGGGACGCTGCGGCGCGCGCCATCCTCGACACCACGCGCGCGGTGCAGTCGCTCGACCCCGCGCTGGTCGCGGCCGTCGAGGAGGCCGCCAGCGCGGCGAGCGGCTGGGATGCGATCACGTTCGCGCTGGCCTCGCTCGTCCACGACGACGGCGGCGGGCTGCCGCCGAACCTCGCGCGCGACGTCGAGGCGGCGATCGCGGTGTGGCATCGCGATCGGCGCGGCGACCCCGACGCCGCCGAGGCCGCGTATTCCCGCGCGCTCGCGCACGACTCCGCGAACGCCGGAATGCTCGCCGAGCTCACCAAGCTGCAGCGCCGCGCCAAGGGCCGGCCCTTGGTCGACAGCCTCCTCCGCCTCTCCCAGGCCACGGGCGGCGATCTCGATCTCCTCAGCGAGGCGGCCGATGCCGCGATCGCCAGCGTCGGGGATCGCGCGCTCTCCAAGTCGATCCTCGATCGCCTGCTCCGCCTCGCCATCGAGCGCTGGACGAACGGCGGGCCGGCCATCGCCGCCGCCGCGGGCGTCTCTGCAGGCACGCCTGCCGCGCCCCAGATTTACGTCGATCGCGCGACCGCCGAGCTGGTGAAGATCTTCGAGGGTGACGGCGATCACGACAAGGTGGTGGCGCTGCTCGTCGAGACCTCCTCGCTGCCCTGGCCGATCGAGAAATCGCGCGCGCTCAGGCACGAGGCGGCGCGCATCGCGGTCGAGAAGCAGCACGCCGCGGATCGCGCGACCGGCATCTACCTCCAGCTCATCGAGGAGGACCCTCACGACGAGGAGGCCGTCGACCGCCTGGTCCGCCTCTACGTCGCCGGCGGTCGCAAGACCGAGCTGCTCGAGCTGAAGCGCCGCCTCGTCCGCACCGCGAGGAGCGAGGAGGCCCGCCTCACGCTGCGCCTGGAGGCCGCGAGCCTCGAGGACGAGCTCGACGCCGTGGACCGAGCGCTCGAGGCCCTCGAGGAGAACCTCGCCGAGGCGCCGCGCCACGACGCGACCGTCAAGGCGCTCTCCGCGCTCTTCGCGCGCGACGGCAAGCATAGCGAGCTCGAGATGCTCTTCGCGAAGCAGGCGAGCCTCGCCGAGCAGGCTGGCGAGCGCCCCCTCGCCGCCGACCTCCATGCCCGCGCCGCGAGCGTGGCGGAGACGAAGCTCGGGGACGTGCCGAGCGCGATCGCTCATCTCCGGCGCGTCGTCGACCTCGAGCCGCGGCCCGCCGCGCTCGATGCGCTGGCGCGCCTCTCCACCACCGCGCGCGACCACGAGGGCGCCGCGGGCTATCTCGATCGCCTGCGCGACATGGCCGACGGCGCCGCGCGGGCTTCGATCACCCTGCGGCTCGCCGACGCGCTGGTCGCTGCGGGAAAGAAGGAAGACGCGCAAGATCGCCTCGAGAACGAGGTCGCGCGCGATCCCGAGTCGGATCAGGTACGCGTACGGCTCGCCGAGTTCTACCGCTCCGCGCAGTCGTGGCGGCTCCTCGCCGAGCTCCTTACCGAGGGCGCCACGCACGCGCCCGACAAGCCGACGCGCCTCGCGCGCCTCCGCGAGGCCGCCGACCTCCATCGCAGCCGCACCGGTGAGCCGGAGCGCGCGATCCCGCTGCTCGAGCAGGCCTCCGATCTCTCGCCCGACGAGAAGGAGGTGAAGCTCGCCCTCGCCGACGCGCTCGGCGCCGCGTCCCGCTTCGACGAGGCCCGCTCGCTCCTGCGCACGCTGGTCGAGGCGTTCGGCGGTCGTCGTCCCAAGGAACGCGCGCCCGTCCACTACCACCTCGCGCGCCTCGATCTCGCGGTCGGCGATCGCGCCCGCGCGCTCGTCGAGCTCGACGCCGCGACGCGCATCGATCCCGCGAACCCGGAGATCCTCCGCACGCTCGCCGAGCTCGCCCGCGACGACGGTCAGCTCGATCGCGCCGAGCGCTCCTACCGCGCGCTCCTCACGGTACTGCGCCGCCAGGACGACATCGCCGAGGACGCGGCCATCTCGCGCTCCGAGGTCATGTTCGAGCTCAGTCGCATCGCCGGTCGCCAGGGCGAGCCCGATCGCGCGAAGGAGATCCTCGAGTCGGCGTTCGAGCTCTCGCAGGAGAACGTCGTCGAGGCGCGCCGCCTCGAGGGCGCGCTGCGCGGCGCCGATGATCACGCGAACCTCGTGCGAGCGCTCGAGGCCCGCATCGGTCGCAGCGGAATGCCCGCCGACGCCGCCGACATCCTCGGCGAGCTCGGGCGCCTCTACGAGAGCCACCTCGGTCGCCTGGAGGACGCGTTCGAGCTGCGCCTGCGCGCCCTCGAGCTCGACCCCGGCGCCGACGCGGCGCACGAGGCCGCGCATCGCCTCGCCACCAGCCTGGCACGGGTCGGCGTCTACGAGGAGCGCGTGCGCGCGCTCGCGGAGGGGGCGAAGCACGGGAGTGCCGCAGGTGGACGGCGCCCTGGCGCGCCCGTGGACAGCGAGCTCGCGGGCTCGCTCTTCGTGCGCCTCGCGAAGATCGCCGAGGACCTGCGGCGCGACGATCGCGAGGCCGCGAGCCTCTACGAGCAGGCCTTCGCGCTCCGCGAGCGCGATCGCGAGCTGCTGTCGGCGCTCGATCGCGTCTACGAGCGCCTGGGCGACGACGCGGGGCAAGCGCGCGTGCTCGGCGTTCGCGTGGCGCTCGATACGGGCGAGGGTGGCGCCTCGAGCGACGCGCTCTATCGCCTCGCGCAGCTGCGCTTCAAGTCGAACGACGTCGACGCAGCCTGCGACGCCTTCGAGCAGGCGTTCGCCGGCGATCCCGATCCCGATCGCGCCGAGGCCCTCCTTCACGTCGCCGCCGAGGCGCATCCCGAGAGCGAGCGCGTCGTCGACCTCTACGAGCGCCTCGCCCGCGCGCCGGGCCGCGAGCGCTCCCTCGTCGACGCGCTGCTGCGCCGTTGGGCACTGCCCGGCAGCAGTACCGCGTCCATGCGCGAGGCGATCGAGATCGCCGAGGCGCTCGAAGACGCCGCGCTCGTGGAGTCGCTCCTCCGCCGCTACCTCGAGGGCGGCCAGGACGACAGCGAGGGCCGCGTGTGGGCCCTGGCGAAGCTCGCATGGATCAGCGAGGAGAACGGCAACGTCCGCGAGGCCGTGCTCCTCAAGCGCGAGGCCGCGGAGCTCGCCGAGCCCGAGGACGCCCGCCGCTACCTCTACGAGGTCGCGGGCCTCGCCTCCGGTCCGCTCGCCGACCTCACCCTCGCCGCAACCATCTACGAGGAGCTGCACGAGCGCGATCCCGTCGATCGCGATGCCTGGGAGCTCCTGCTCGATGTTTATCGCCGCACCAGCTCCTTCGACAAGCTGGTGTCGCTGACCGCGGAGATCGTCGGCTACGTCGACGATCGCGGCGAGCGCTCGAAGCTGCGCCTCGAGAGCGTGCGCGTCAGCATGGACAAGCTGCGCCTCTCCGACGAGGACGCCGCGAGCGAGCTGCGCGAGATCGTCGACGAGGATCCCGCGCAGGTCGATGGCGCCATCCTGCTCGGCACCATCCTCGAGCGCAGCGGGCGCGACGAGGACCTCGTCGAGCTCCTCGGCAAGCAGCTCGACGCCGCGAAGGACCGGCAGGATGCCGACGCCGTGAGCTCGCTCTCCCGTCGCTTGGGGCAGCTCCTCGAAGGCCGCGATCGCGATCAGGCGCGGAGCGTTTACTACGCAGCGCTCGACTGGGATCCGCGCGCCAGGGAAGTCCTCCTCGCGCTCGAGGCGATGCACACGCAGGACGGCGAGACCGAGCCCATGGCCGAGGTCATGGAGCGCCGGCTCGCGATGGAGCAGGGCGAGGCCGCCGAGGCGCTCGCCATCAGGCTCACCGAGATCCGCAGCGCGCTGGGCGATTCCGAGGCCGCGCTCCGCGCGCTCGAGATCGGATTCAAGGCCTCGCCGCAGAGCCGCGATCTCCGCGAGCGGCTCGAGGCCGTGTACCGCGAGCAGCTCGAGTACGACAAGCTCGCCGACCTCTATGTCACCGACGCGCGCAGCCGCAGCGACGCGCATTCGAAGAGCGCACGCCTCCGCGAGGCGGCACGTCTGTACCGCGAGGAGCTCTCCGACCCCGCGGAGGGCGCGCGCATCCTGCGCGAGGCGCAGGCCGCCGATCCCACGAACGCCGATCTCCTCGGCGAGCTCATCGACATGCTCACGGCGGCGGGCGACCTCAAGCCCGCCGTCGACGAGCTCAGCGCTGCGCTCCAAGGCTACGAGGACGGCGCGGCCCGCGTCGCGCTGCTCGGTAAGCGCGCGGTGCTCCGCGCCCGGCTCGGCGAGGGCGAAGGCGCACACGCCGACTTCGAGGAGGCCATCGCCGGCGGCCTCGAGGACCTGCGCGGTCCGCTCGCCGAGCATCTCGGCAAGCTCGCGATGCAGGCGGCCGGTCGCGGTGACTCCAATCTCTGGCGCCAGTACCGCCTGCGGATCGCGCAGCTGCGCCTCGACATGGGCGACGTCGAGGACGCCCGCAACGTGCTCACCGAGCTGCTCAAGACCGACAGCAAGGACAAAGCGACGCTCCGCGCGATCGCCTACGTGGACGAGCTCGAGGGCGACTGGGCGGCGGCGAGCGCGACCTACCGCCGGCTGGTCGGCCTGGAGGACGAATTCGGGATCGTGTCGGCGGCGCTGAAGCTCGCGGAGACCTGCGAGAAGGCGGGCCGCCTCGCGGACGCGCGCGGCGGTCTCGAGCGCGCCCGCGCCTCGGCGCCCGAAGACGCGGCGCTGCGCCAGCGTCTCGCGTGGCTCTACGAGCAGCTGGGCGCCGTCAGGGAGCTCGCGGAGCTGGTCCTCGAGGAGGCCCGCGCCGCCGGTGACGTCGCGCCGCGATTCGAAGGGCTGATGCGCGCCGGACAGCTGTTCCTGCATCTCGCGCAGGATCCGGCGACCACGCAGCAGGCTGGCGTGAGCGCGTCGATCGCGCCGCTCGAGGAGGCGCACGCGCTGCGCCCTGCGGATCTCGACTGCGCAGCGCTCCTCTCCGACGCCTACGTCGGCGCGGGTCGCTTCGACGAGGCGCAGGATCTCCTGCTCCGCACCATCGGCACGTTCAAGGGTCGCCGCGCCCGCGAGCTCTCGGCGCTCTATCACCGCCTGGCGCGGGTCGCGGAGATCCTCGGCGACAAGGCCGCCGAGCTCCAGCACCTCATGACCGCGCTCGACATGGATGCGCAGAACGGGATCGTCGCCGCCGAGCTCGCGTACCTCGCGATGGAGCTCATGAACCTCGAGGTGGCGCAGCGTGCGCTCCGCGCGATCACGATGCTCAAGGTGCCCGCGCCACTACCGAAGGCGCTCGCCTACCAGCACCTCGGCGAGATCGCGCGTCAGCAGGGCGACGTGAAGCGCGCGATGATGCTCCTGAAGCGCGCCATCGACGACGACCCGACCCTGCAGAGCGCCCGCACCCTTCTGGACGCGCTGCAGGCCGAGGGCTGAGCGGAACCAGCGGAACCAGCGGAACCAGCGGAGCGGCCGCCGGAGGTTGACGGCGCGCCGCGCGGACCCCATACCCCGTGGGACCGTGGAGACTGTCACCAGACCGATCGTCGCGATTGCCGGGGCGAGCGGCTTCGTCGGCGCCAGGCTGATTCCCGCATTAGGGAAGGACTTTCACGTCGTCGGTCTGGGCCGTTCGGTGCGCGCTTCTGCCGACGCCGGATGCGAGTACCGCGCGTGCGACTTCTTCTCCTCGACGAGCACTCACGCCGCACTCACGGGCGTCGATATCGCCGTCTACCTGGTGCATTCGATGATGCCGTCGTCGCGCCTCTTCCAGGGCGACTTCCACGACACCGATCTCCTGCTCGCGGACAACTTCGCGAAGGCATGCGTGCACGCCGGCGTGAAGCGGATCATCTACCTCGGCGGGCTGGTCCCCGACACCGGCTACGTCAGCCCGCATCTCCAGAGCCGCCTCGAGGTGGAGGGGGTGCTGCAGTCGTCGGGCATCCCGGTGACCTGCCTGCGCGCCGGAATGGTGGTGGGGCCGGGCGGGAGCTCGTTCGAGATCCTGCGCGCGCTCGTCTTGCGGCTTCCCTGGATGATCTTGCCGAAGTGGACGCGCAGCTCGGGCCAGGCAGTGTTCATCGACGACGTCATCTCCGTGCTCAGGGCGGCGATCGTCGAGCCCTCGTTCGAAGGTCGCACCTTCGATCTCGTCAACGGCGAGTCGCTGACCTACGAGGATCTCCTCCGGCAGACGGCCGCGGCGCTGGGCAAGAAGCGCTACATGCTCCCGGTCCCGATCGCGTCGACCGGGTTCTCGAAGCGCTGGGTGCAGCTCTTCAGCGGTTCGTCGCACGAGCTCATCTCGCCGCTCGTCGACAGCCTGCAGTGCGACCTGCCGCAGCTCGAGCCTCGACCGGAGATCGCGCGCTTCATCCGTTTCCCCACGTTCGCGAGCATGGTGGTGGAGACGCTCAAGCGCTCGGAGGGGATCGAGCGGCGACCGGCCGCCAAGCGGCCGCGCGACGAGCACTCGACGGTGAGGTCCATCCAGCGCCTGCCGCCGATGCCCGACGACGACGCGCACTTCATCTCGAACGCGTACATGGACTGGCTGCCTCAGCTCTTCCGCGCCGTCATCCGGGTCGCGCGCGTCGAGGGTACGCCGCCGCGCATCACGTTCTCGCTTGCCTTCCTCAAACGCCCGCTCCTGGTGCTCGAGTTCATCGACCAGGGTGCGGATCGCGCGCGCGACAAGTTCCATATCGTGGGCGGGATTCTCTCGAAGACCACCACGACCGGCTGGCTCGAGTTCCGCCAGGTCGCCCACAAGCGCTACACCCTGGCGGCCATCCATGGGTTCGTCCCCGCGCTTCCCTGGATCCTTTACATCTTCTCGCAAGCCCCCGTGCACGCGCGGGTGATGCACGCGTTCGGTCGTCATCTCATGCGGCTCAAGCAAACTCGGAAGGACGCCAGGGACGTGAGCGCTCGCACCGCGACCTGAGCGGTGTCGTGTCATCGCTGGCTGCCCGCGGTTTGATCACGAAATCCCCGAAACGGATCACGGGGGCTCGAGGGCCAGCGCCTCGTAGAGAATGTCGAGGCGCTCCTTGAGCTCCTCGTTGCCCGGGTCGTGCTGGTAAGCGCTGATGATCTGGATGCGCGCCTCCTCCAGCTGCCCGTTCGAGAGGAAGAGATCAGCCTTCGCCGCGTACTGCTTGGCCTTCGGATTGCGCGCGATCATGTGGAGCGTCCGCTGCTCGAAGGTCTTCTTCGCCGCGACCGCGTGCTCGTCGAAGCTCGCGCCGGCCGCGGGGTTGGCCTCGCCGATGCTCTTGCGGAGCTCCGTGTCGTAGCGGGCGCGCAGCGGCGGGCGCCGCAGCACGCCGTACGCCTCGACGAGGCGCTTGAACACCGAGGCCGCTGCCTCCCCTACCTCCACCGGCTCGTCGACGAACCGATCGGGATGCGTGTTCAGCGACAGATCGTGGAACGCCTTCTGGATCTCCGCAGGCGACGCGTCGAACGCGACCCGCAGGATGTCGTAGTAGTTCATCGTCTCGAGCGACTCGGCCCAGACGACGAACGTGATCGGCGAAGCCATCCCCTCGAAGGATAGCGCCTTCAGGCCACCACGTGACGAGCCTGACGATCGACCATCGCGTCGACCTCGGCCTGATCGGTCGATGCGCCCATCACCCGCATCGCCGCCGTGGTCTCGCGGTTGGTATCCTTGTCCTTCGCGCGGACGTTGAGGATGCCGTCGGCGTCGAGCTCGAAGGTCACGAGGATCTTCACCTGGCCGCGCGTGGTCGGCTTGAGGCCCGAGAGCTCGAGCTCACCGAGGCGCGTGTTCTCGGCGAAGCGGCTCGACTCGCCCTGCGCCACGCGGATGAACACCACGGTCTGGTTGTCCGACGCGGTGAGGAAGGTGCGCGTCTTCTCGCAGGGCACCGGCGAGTTTGCGGCGATGAGCACGTCCGAGTAGCCCCCCACGGTCTCGACGCGGAGGCTGAGCGGCGTGACGTCGATGAGGAGCGGAGCGCGATCGGCAGTCTCGATGGCGCTGCCGCGCGCGAACGCCTCGTCCGCGATGGGCTGATTGGCGTTGCCCGGCCGCTCCGGCGACGACGGGAAGAAGTCGCCACCCGCGACGACAGCGCCGAGGCTGGTGCCTGGCGGCTCGAGCGAGACGCGCGGCGCGCTCCCGAAATCGAGATCGGGCGCGCTGCTGGGCGAGGCGGGCGGCGCGTTCAGCGAGCGCCGCGGCGGCTTGGGGCCGCTCGACGGCGGCTCGCTCAGCTCCGCGCGCAGCGGCGTGCCCTCGATGGGCCGCGCCGAGGGTCGTGGCGCCATCCCTCCCGCTGCCGCCGGCAGCGGCGGCGGCGCCCGGCGTGCAGGCGCAGCCGGCGCAGGCAGCACCGAGGGCACGGTTCGCGGATCGGGCGGCGCGGGCGGCGGCGAGAAGGTGATCACCGCCGCGGCCTTCGAGAACTCGAGGTACTGCGGCGTATCGATCTGTTGCATGCCCGAGGGCACGGGGGCGTTGCGCGGCACGTTGACCGCGTGCGGATTCGCCTGCGCCTCCGCGGCGGGCCGCGCCGAGCCTTGCGCCTTCGCCAGCTGATCGTGGGCCGACGGCGCCCGGCGCTTGGTCCCGATCTTCGATCGGTTGAGCGCGTGCGCCTGGATGGCAGCGCCCAGCGCGACCACCTCGTCCGGGTTCACCTTGAGGTGAGGCGCCTGCTCGAAGAGCTTCTCCACGAGCCGCGCCGCGAGCGGCATGCGCGTCGAGCCGCCGACCAGGATCACGCGATCGAAATCCTTCGGCTTCATGCCGATGATCTCGATCGACTGCTTCGCGACCGACAGCGTGCGCTCGATGAGCGGCAGCGCGATCCGATCGAGCTCATCGCGCGTGATGGTCATGCGCAGCGAGATGGGCACGCCGCCCTCGGCGTATCCAATGCCGCTTATGTCCTGCTCCACCGCGAGCTGGGTGGAGAGCCGCTTCTTCACCTCCTCCGCCATGAAGCGGAGGCGCGCGAACGCAACGGGGCTGGAGCGCGGGTCGTAGTTGAACCGCTTGATGACCTCGATCGACATGTGGTCGGCGAGGAGGCGGTCGAGGTCGTCACCGCCGAGCGCGGTGTCGCCGGCGGTGGCGAGCACCTCGAAGACGTTGCCGGTGAGATCGAGGAGCGTGATGTCGAACGTGCCGCCGCCGAGATCGTAGACCGCGATCTTCTCGGCCTGCGCGATCGACTGACCGTACGCGAGCGCCGCGGCGGTGGGCTCGTTGAGGATCCGGAGCACCTCGAGGCCGGCGAGCTTGCCGGCGATCTTCGTCGAGGCGCGTTGGAGATCGTTGAAGTTCGCCGGGACGGTGATCACGGCGCGGTCGACGGGCCCGCCGAGGGCGTGCTCGGCGATGGCCTTGGCGCGGCGCAGCACGAAGGCGCTGATCTCGGGGAGCGCGTACGCCACGTCCCGCGCGAAGACCATCGTGCTGTTCTTGGCCCCCTCGCTGAACTGGAAGGGAAACCGCCCACGGGCAGCCTTCACTTCCTCGCTGTCGAAGGCTCGACCGATGAGCGGCTTGACCGAGAAGATCGTGCTCTCGGGGTCGATGAGGCGACGTTCGCGCGCCGAGTCGCCGACCAGCACCGTGCCCGAGGGGTGAAACGAGACGACCGAGGGCAGGAGTCGGCGACCATGCTCGTCCTCGAGCGTGATCGCGACGCCGTCCACCACGGCCGCGACAACGGTGTTGGTCGTTCCGAGGTCGATACCGATTGCGTGACCCATCGCGCATCTCGGAGCCTATCAA
>JAYTBL010000027.1:0-2249 GCA_043736975.1 Polyangiaceae bacterium | reverse complement strand
TTCGTGACGCTCGTGACGCGCACGTTGATGGCGTCGCTGGTGGGCGGCCTCGTCCTCGTCGCGCTCGCCGCCTGCTCGAACCAGGCCGAGGGCGACCGCTGCCAGGCCGAGAACAATAACGACGACTGCCAGAGCGGCCTCATGTGCCTCGCGGCCACCCAGAAGCCCTTCGGTGGCGGCAACGGCCTCGTGAACCCGCCGTACAACAACTCCGACCGCTGCTGCCCGTTCGATCGCTTGACGGCGACGCACCCGGCCTGCGTGCCTCTCCAGACCACGATCACCGGCGACGGCGCGGCGCCGCCCCCGGACACCGGACCCGTGCCGGACGCGAGGCCGGACACGAACCAGCCCGACACGAGCACGGCCGACGCGGCCGACGCGGCCGACGGGGACTGAGGTCTTGCGCTCGTGAGGATGGTCGCATGAGCCCCGCGTTCCTCGTCGAGCACGCGCGGAATGCCCTGCTGCTCTCCCTCGCGGTGGTCCTTCCAATCCTCGCGGTGGCGGCGATCGTTGGGCTGATCGTGGCGGCCTTCCAGGCGGCCTCGCAGATCCAGGACCCGACCATCGCCCACCTGCCGCGGCTGCTCGCCGTGGTCGCGGCGCTCGTCGTCCTCGGCCCCTGGATGGGGTCGCAGATCGGCGCGTTCGCCGAGCGCATGCTGATGCTGGCGGCCACGAGCCGTTAGTCACTCCCGCGACCTCGGCGCATTGACCGCCAGGCGCGCCTTTGGTACCTCCCGCGCCAACAATGAGTGAATCCTCACTCAGTTTGCGACGCGCCGCCCGGGCGGCCACCGCCCCGGCCCGATCGCGCGAGGACCGCGAGGCGGCGAAGAAGCGTCGCTCGCGCGACAAGCGCGAGCGCATCCTGCGTGCCGCCATCAAGGTCTTCGCCCGGAACGGCTTCCACGCCACGCGCGTCAGCGAGGTCGCGAAGGCGGCCGGCGTGGCCGACGGCACGATCTATCTCTACTTCAAGTCGAAGGAGGAGCTGCTGGTCTCGCTGTTCGAGGACCGCGTGAGCAAGCTCCTCGCGTTCATGCAGGACGAGCTGCCCAAGCTCGACACCGCGCCCCAGAAGCTCCGCGCCGTCATCGACATGCAGCTCGGTCTCCTCGAGGGTGAGCGCGAGCTCGCCGAGGTGATCACCGTCATCCTCCGCCAGTCGACACGCCTCATGAAGGAGTTCGCGGCGCCGAAGTTCCTCGCGTACCTCGATGCCATCGCCAAGATCGTCCAGGAGGGCCAAGCCGCGGGCGACTTCCGGCAGGACGTCTCGTCGCACATCGCGGCGCGCGCGGTGTTCGGCGCGCTCGACGGCATCACGCTCACCTGGGCGCTCGGCCGCGCCGAGCAGGGCGCGCTGGCCCGCGCCGCCACGCAGCTCTCGGACATCCTCCTGCGAGGGCTCGCGCCACTTTGAGCGCGAAGCAGCTCGAGGCGCGGGCGCGCATCGTGCGCGAGGTGCGCGCGTTCTTCGAGTCGCGCGGCTACGTCGAGGTGGAGACGCCGCTCGCCGTCCCCTGCCCCGGCCTCGATCAGCACCTCGACGCGTTCGAGGTCATCCCCACCGGGATCGCGAACCAAGGGCCGGCGCGCTTCCTCAGCACCTCGCCCGAGTACCAGATGAAGCGGCTCCTGGCCGACGGGCACGCGCGCATCTTCCAGATCACGCGCGCGTTCCGCGTGGGCGAGCTGGGGGCGCGGCACAACCCGGAGTTCACGATCCTCGAGTTCTACCGCGCGCACGCGGGGGTCGAGGAGATCATGCGCGACACCGAGCAGCTCGTGGCGCGCGTGACGGGGGGCGCGGTCGAGCTCGCGGCGCGCCGCATCGACACGCGCCCGCCCTTCGCGCGCGTGACCGTCTGCGAGGCCTACCAGCGCTTTGCCGGTCTCGCTGCCGAGGAGACACTTCGCCTGGCCGCGCACGACGAGGACCGCTTCTATCGGCTCCTCGTCGACGTCGTGGAGCCCGCGCTGGCGGCGCGGGAGCACGCGGTGTTCCTCACCGAGTACCCGGCGACCCAGGCCTCGCTCGCGCGCAAGAAGCCCGAGGATCCGCGGGTGGCGGAGCGCTTCGAGCTCTACGTCGCGGGCGTCGAGCTGTGCAACGGGTTCGGCGAGCTCACCGATCCGGTCGAGCAGCGCGCGCGCTTCGATCACGACCGCGCCCAGCGCGCCCGGCTCGGCAAGCCGGTCTACCCCATCGACGAGCGCTTCCTCGAGGCGCTCGAGCGGGG
>JAYTBL010000026.1:0-2250 GCA_043736975.1 Polyangiaceae bacterium | reverse complement strand
CTCCTGTCCGACGGACGCGAGCTGATCGCGCAGGAGCTTCGCCTGCGCGGCGGCGTCCATGCGCTGCTCGTCGAGCACGGTGGTGATGGCCGTGGTGGCGAGCCGGGCCTCGTGCTTGAGCGCGTCGATCGAGCCGGACTCGATGGCGACCGTGAGCGCGGCGAGCCGCTGCTGCAGCACCTGGTCACGCTTGCCCTGGGAGATCGCGCTCTTGCCGAGTGATTCGATGAGGGCGAACATCGCGTCCCGCAGGCCTCCCACCGACTCGCGGGCCCACGCCTGTTCCTTCTTGGCGCGCGTGGAGACGAAGTCGACCACGCCGCGCCAGTCGCGCGCGATGCTGGTACGAGGACCGGTCGCGCCGGGCGGCGGGGAGCGCACGAGGAGGTGGGTCGCCCATTGCTCGTAGGCCTCGGCGACGACGCTCTCGTCCTCCTCGCCCACGCTGAACGGAAATCGAACCCGGGCCCGCAGGATCTGAGCGGTGCTCTCGACCGCGACCTCGAGCTCGCTGGGCTCCTCGGCTCCCGGGGTGGTCGACTCGGGCATGGCTCGCGCGTCTCGGCTTCGCATGGATCCTCGTCTCCACCGAATGGACGACCAGGCACTGGACCGCTTCAGGGGGCGGGAGGGCTGAACGATCGGGTGGAAGGGGCCGCACCGGATCTCCGATATCTGCAGCGCGTCGCGGCACGGCTGGAGAACGGCGGCGTCGAGGTCATCGCCGAGGCCGCGTGACCGCGCGTTCGGGTAGATTCGGGGCGCACCGATGGCCTCCGACTACGTCACCGACATCGGCTATCTGCGGAACTTTCATCCCGATCTCGCGCCGTCACGGCTGCGCCTCGTCGCGGCGCTGAACGGTCTCCCGCCGCCGCCCGCCGAGGACTTCGACTACTGCGAGCTGGGGTGCGCGTATGGCGACACCGCGGTGGTGCTCGCTGCGGCGAACCCCGGCGCGCGCTTCGTCGGCATCGATGTCAACCCCGAGCACATCGCGGTCGCGGAGCGCAGCGCGCGGGCGGGCGGCCTCGACAACGTGCGCTTCTTCGAGCGCGACTTCGCGGCGCTCTCCGGCGAGGCGCTCGGTGACTTCGACTACATCACCGCGCACGGCGTGATGAGCTGGGTCGGCCCGGACAAGCGGAGGGCGCTGGTGGATCTCGCGGCGGCGCGGCTCAAGCCCGGGGGCCTCCTCTTCGTGAGCTACAACGCGATGCCGGGCTGGGCAGCGATCGAGCCCCTCCGGCAGCTGCTCCTGGTCCGTGCCGGCACCGAAGGCGACAGCCTCGAGCGCGCGCGCAAGGGCCTCGAGCTCGCGAAGCAGATGCGCGACGCCGGCGCCGCGTATTTCACCGACAACCCGCCGGCGCGGGAGATGCTCGCGACGATGGAGAAGGTCGGCCTGCGCTACGTGGTGCACGAGTACCTGCACGCGCACTGGGCACCGATGTACTTCGCGAACGTCGCGTGGGACATGGCGACAGCGGGGCTGCACTTCGTGGGCTCGCTGCCGCTACCCTCGAACTACCGTGACCTGGCGATCCCGCAGGAGCTGGCGAGCGTCTTCGAGAACGTGACCGACCGCGTGACGTTCGAGAGCCTGAAGGACTTCGCGGTCAACGAGTACTTCCGCCGCGACGTGTACGTGAAGGGCAAGGCCGGGCGCTCGCCCGCCACGACGAGCACCTATCTCGACGAGACCTCGTTCGTCGCGACGCGCACCGAGGCAGCGCCCAAGGGCGCTGTCTTCGATGCCATCCTGGGCGCGCTCGCCGCGGGATCGGCGACCGGCGAGCGCCTCGCGCGGCGGCCCGAGCTCGCCGGCGCTGGCGCGGAGCAGGTGCGCGCCGCGCTGCTCCGCCTGGTGCTCGCCGAGCAGGTCACCCCGGTGCATGGCGTGACGATGGCGGTGGTTACGACCGCCGAGGAGCGGCACGCGCTACCCTCTGCGTTCAATCGCGCGGTGCTCCAGCAGAGGCACTCGAGCGAGATCCCGATCGTCCTCGCATCGCCGGTATCGGGTACGGGCGTGCGCGTCACCGCGCTGGAGGCGGTGGCCATCCGGCTCGTCACCGAGGTGCCGCCCGGAGATCGCCCGGCCTGGGTGCGGACCCATTTCGGTCCCGGGGAGCTCAAGATGACGGTCCGCGAGCGCGTCGTCGAGAGCGTGGACGAGCAGGCCGCGGTGGTGCTCGAAGGCCTCGCGCGGTTCGAAAAAGGGGGCCTCGCGCGCCTCATCGAGCTCGG
>JAYTBL010000025.1:0-5793 GCA_043736975.1 Polyangiaceae bacterium | reverse complement strand
GCGCTCTTCGCGCTGCTCAAGAGCGGGGACCACGTCGTCCTCACCGGCGACTGCTACCGGCGCACGCGCGCGTTCGTCACGCAGTGGCTCGGGCGCTTCGGCGTCGAGAGCACGATCGTCGCGGCCGGTGACGTGGGCCTGGTCGACGCCGCCATCACGCCGCGCACGCGGATCATCCTCACCGAGTCGCCGACCAACCCCTACCTGCGCGTCGTCGACCTGCCCGCGCTCGCCGCCGTCAAGCAGCAGCACCCGCGCGTGAAGATCCTGATCGATGCCACGTTCGCGACCCCCGTGAACCAGCGTCCACTCGGGCAGGGCGCCGATCTCGTCCTCCACTCCTGAACCAAGTACCTCGGCGGCCACAACGACCTGCTGGCGGGCGTGGTGGTGGGCGACGAGGCGCTGGTCTCGCTGGTGCGCGAGGCCCGCGACGTCCTGGGCGCGGTCCTCGATCCGCACGCCGCCTACCTGCTGATCCGCGGGCTCAAGACGCTGCCGCTGCGGGTGGCCCGCCAGAACCAGACCGGGCTCGAGATCGCGCGCTGGCTGGAGAAGCGTGAGCTTCGTCCTGCGCGCGAACCTGGACGTCACGGCGCGCGCCCTCGACGCGTGCGAGCTCGCGACCATCGCGCCCTCGCTGGGCGGCGTGGAGACGCTCATCGAGCAGCCCGCGATCATGTCGTTCTACGGCCTCACCTCGGAGGACCGCGCCGCGCTCGGCATCGCCGACGGGCTGGTGCGTCTGTCGGTGGGCGTGGAGGACGTCGAGGACGTGCGCGAGGATCTCGCGCGGGTCCCCGCGGGCGTCCCAGGCCCAGGCAACCGCCTGAAATCATTGGCAGCGATTCTGGCAGTCGAGAAAAAGTGAAGCGTGCCGCGGCGGGCCCGTCACACGGGCCCGCCCGCTACGATGGACCGTTCATGACGATGATGCCGACCGCGTTCTTTCCCCGTCAGGCCATCGGGGCTCCGGCCCTGCGCAAGACGGTGGCGGCGATGGTCCGGCGGCGGGTCCCCGCGGGCGATGTCGAGGACCTCGCGCAGACCATCCTTTGCGAGGCGCTCGCCGCGCCGGGGCTGCCCGCCGATCCCGCGGAGCTCCGGCGGTACGTCGCCGGCATCACGCGGCACAAGGTCGCCGATTTTCATCGGCGCACGCGGCGGTACGACTCGAGCGACGTCGATCAGCTCGAGGTCGATCCGCCGCCCGTCGAGGCGCGCCAGCTGCTCGCGAGCATCGTGGCCTCGGTCTCGTCCTCGGTGCGCGAGCGCGAGACGCTCGAGTGGCTGGTCCGCGAGCACGACGGCGAGCAGCTCCGTACCATCGCCGAGGACGCGGGGCTCCCCGCGCCGGCGGTCCGCCAGCGCGTGTCGCGTCTGCGCCGCGTGCTGCGCGCGCAGTGGTCGCATGCGCTCGCGCTGCTGCTGGTGGCCGGCGCGTGCGGCGTGCTCGCCGAGCGGGCGCGGCACGAGCGCTCCACCATCTTCGCCGATCCCACGGGCGATCCGGTGGCGCTCGCGGCGCTGGGCGCGCAGGGCCAGTGGCATGTCGAGCACGTCGTCGCCGAGCAGGAGGGGAGCCTCGACGCGAAGCTGGTCGACGTCCGCGTCCAGGGCCGCCGCATCACCGTGAACGGTCCGGTCTCGAGCGCGACCCGTACCATCGCCGCCGCCACCCGGCGCCCCGACGGCGCGATCGCCCTCGAGCTCCACGACGGCAGCGGCGCCATCCAGCACGCCACCGCGCAGGTGGAGGGCGACCGCATGCAGATCACCCTCCACGACGGACGGCTGCGCGGCACCGCCACCCTGGTCCGCCGCTGAGCGTCGATGCCCATCGTTCGGAGCACGTGATACGATCGCGCCAACCATGGTTGCGCGTCTTTCTCTCCTTGGCGCGGTCCTGGTCGGCGCTGCGTTGTTCGCGTGCTCGAGCCTGAAGAGCGCCGACAGCGCGCCTGACGGAGGCGGGTCGCTCGACGACTCGGGCACCCCGCCGGCAAACGAGGATGGCAGCTCGCCCGACGGCGGATCGCTGCCCGACGGAGCGGTCCCCGATGCCGGCACGCCACCGGTCGACTTCGAGTGTGCGACCGATCCCTGGACCAGGATCGTGAAGGCCAAGCCGGAGTGCGCGCCGCGGCAGGTGAAGGTGGTCGATGCGACCGCGCCCGCCGCTCCGACGGGCGTGTCGATCGCGCGCACGACCAAGGGCCGCGTGGGCATCGTGTACAACGCGGAGCAGGGCTCGGAGACCGGTGAGCTCCACCTCGTGCACTTCACCCCCACGACCGCGACCTACCCCGCGCCGAAGCTCGTGAAGCGCGCGACGGGGTTCGCGTTCCACGACGGCTACCGCACGAAGCTCGCCGCGATCGGCCCTGACACGCTCGCGGTGCTCTCGTTCGACATGGACGACAACAACCGCGCGGGCGAGGTCCACCTGCGGAAGCTGGTGGCGGGCGCCGAGCCGCTCACCGACGATCTCGCGATGACCGGCGTCGCCGATCCCACCGAGATCGCGGTGGCCGTCGACGCTGCCGGCGTGGTGTACGCGACGGCCCGCGTATCGACGGGCGCGACCACCGCGAAGCTGAGCGCAAGGACCAAGACGGCGACCGGCACGTTCACTTCGCTTCCCGACGTCTACAACGCCTTCCTGCCCAAGCAGGCGCCAGGCCTGGGCGCCACGTCGCTCTTCGTGGATCCGAACAACCAGCTGCACCTGCTCTTCCACCAGAACGAGGTGATGCAGCACTCGACGCCGCGCTACCACAGCCTCGACGGCACGCTCTGGTCGTACCGGAAGACGATCGACAACGCGGTGGTCGACGGGCTGTCGGGGTACAGCCCACGCATCGCCACGTTCGGCACCAAGAAGTACGCGGCGTTCTTCTTCCGGAAGGCGCTGCAAGGCAACCCGGTCACGGCCGACTTGCGGCTCGCGAGCTGGGACGCCGCGGCCGACGTCCCGGTGATCCAGATCGTCGATCAGGGCATCCCCTCGGTCGACCCGCTCTACCCTGAGTATCGCGTGGCGCTCGCGGTCGACAAGTTCGGCCTGGTGCACCTCGCGATCGTCCGGCCGACCAGCGGCACCACGGGGTATCTCGAGTACCGCCGCCAGACGCGCGTCTCCGGAGGCGGCACGAAGTGGCTGAGCGACATCGTCGATCCCGACGTGGTATCGAACCTCTCCAGCGCGTTCGTCGACCTGGTCGTGGACGAGAACGCACGGCCCCACATCGCCTATCGGTCGGCCCGCGACGGCCTCGTCAAGTACGCAACACGCTTCGATCGCTAGCGGCGCGGTCGTTCCTGACGCGGCGCGCTCACTCGCAGCGGCCGTTGCCGAACGCGTAGTCGTCGCCGCCCATCACGTCGTTGCCCCCGTTCCAGCCGCCGCCCATGCCGCCGGTGGGGTACGACTGGCGCGTCACGCAGGTGCCGATGACCACGTCCGCGACGGAGCGCGAGACCGCGTGGTCGTCGATGCGAAACGCCGTGACGTTCGAGTCGGAGACCGCGATCAGCTCCTTCATCGACTCGCTGTCGCGGCGGATGGCGCGGCGCGCGTTGCCTTGCACCGGGAGGAGCGCCTGCTTGGTGAGCGAGCCCTTCGTCCAGTCGACGAGCTGCACGCCGCCGCCGTGGCACGAGTTGCCGTCCCGGCTGCCGCTCGAGTACGGGATGGCGATGAGGCCGTCCTCGAACACGCGGAACGCCTTCTGGATGCGGTCCTGGTCCTCGGCGAGCACGCCGCTCGTGATCATGGCGTCCGAGTACATGTTCGTCGGGCCGAACGAGACGCGGTGCACGAGCGTCGGGGTCGCGAGATCCGAGACGTCGAAGAGGGAGACGTTGAGGTTGCCGCTCGCGTCGGTGCGGTCGAGGCCGAGCCCGATCACGCGATCGCCATGGGGATCGAGGAAGTACATCCAGCCCGGCATGTGCAGCTCGCCCTTCTGGGCGGGATGCGCAGCGTCCGAGAGGTCGATGGCGAAGAGCGGGTCGGTCTGGTTGAAGGTGATGGCGTAGGCGCGGATCCCGTCGAAGCGCACCGTCTTGAGGCCCTCCTGGCGGGGCAGCGTGATGGTGCCGTGGCCCACGCGCGGCATCGAGGTCGTGCTCTCGATGCGGAAGGTGTCGATGTCGGGGAACGCCTCGCCGTTCGCGGTGCGGCCCGCGCCGCGCTGGCTGATCACGCGGAGGACGCCCTCCGACTCGTCCATCTGCCAGCGGCTCATCACCGGGCCCGAGGTGGTGATGGTCGCGCCGCGGGCCAGCTTGCCGCCCGGGTCGGTGATGTCGAGGACCTCGATGATGCCCTCGTCGGCGTTGCTGGTGGGGTCCGCGCCGAGACCGCCAACGTAGAGCCGCTGGGGCGTGGCGACGATGCTGCGCTTCCACGGCATCGACCACGCGGCGTTGAAGCCGGCGCTCGCGGGGCTCGCGAAGGCGATCTGATCGACCTGCTTGGGCGCGGTGGCGTCGCTGATGTCGAAGGTGGTGACGAGCGTCCGGTAGTCGTTGCAGCCCCAGCACTGCCCGTTCTCGTAGGTGGCGAGGTAGAGCACGTTGCCCACGATGCGCGAGTCGGCGATCTCGCCGGGCACGCGGAAGGTCGTGATCTGGCGCGCGTGCGCGGGGTCGGAAATGTCGAGCGCGGTGACGATCGCGCTGGCCTGCGCATCCTCGGCCGGCAGCGGCGCGCCGTCGGCGAGGGGCGGCGTTAGGCTACCGTCGCGGGCGACGCCGCGGTTCGACATCGTGAGGAGGACGTCACCGCGGCGGTACATCTCGAACGGCTCGCCGGAGAGCGAGGTCTTGCCGAGCAGCGCGAGGGTGCCGGGCCGCGAGGCATCGACCACTGCGAGCGAGCCCGACTTCGACATCGCATAGATGCGGTTCTGCTCGTGATCGAGCTGCACGATGTCGGCCTCGAGGACGGTGCGCGAGGCGTCGACGGTGGTGGGGACCGCCGTGGCGCCGCTCGAGGAGGAGGGAGCCCCCGCGCCGGCGTTGCCTCGCGGGGAGGCGAAGCTGTCGAACGTTTCGCACGACGAGCGGTTGCAGCCCGCGGAGGCGGAGGCGAGGGCGACAGCGGCAACGGTCAGGCAGAGGGCGGTGCGCATGGGGATCGCTTCCGCAACGGCCGCGCCAACCAGGATTCACCGCCGATCGCGCGCTCCGGTCGCGACCGCCCCCGACAGAGACGCCCGGGGCTGTGCCATGGCACAGTCACGCCCTACGCACGCTTCTTGCGGCGCAGGAGGCCGGCCAGCGCGAGGACCGCGAGCACTCCGGTGGTGGCCTCGCCGAGCGAGGCGCCGCCCGCGTGGCAGCTCGCACATCCACCGCGCCGCGACTCCGAGGCCGGCGCGTTCTGCGTGGTGCGCACCGACTCGCGCTCCTGCCCGGGCTGCGGCGGGGCGGGCGCGGGGGTGACCGGCGCGACGGCCGGGCTGTCGGGCTTCCGGTCGGGGGCCACCGACGCGACCGCGCAGTCCGGGCAGGCATCGCGCACGCGGCGCGTGGCGTCGTCCGACTTCGCGTGCGCGGCGGTGCAGCGCGGACCCGGCTCGATCGCGCAGATCTTGTCAGCGGCGCGGCGGATCGACGCCAGCGCGCGGCACGCCGCCGAGCAGTCCGAGGTCGCCAGCGCGGCGTGCTCCTGCGCGAGGCTCTTCTCGAGATCGGAGATCTCGTCGGCGCGCGCCGCGCGGGTGGTGAACGTGCAGAATGCAACGACCGCGAGGAGGCTCGCCGAGGAGAAGCGCTTCACGGACG